>PMAM01000062.1:0-20663 GCA_003152595.1 Acidobacterium sp. | reverse complement strand
CGTTCACCGACTCGGGGAAGTAAAGCTCGTAGCGCATTCCGTAGTTGATCGAAAGCGAGGGCCGCGGCCTCCAGCTATCCTGGAAGTAGAAGAAATCTCGCTTCTGAAATTCCTTCGCGTTGATGGAGGAACTGACATAGCGGCCGAAGTTGCTCACGTCGCCCAGCACAAAGCTGGCCATGCCCAGACCTGTATTCGACAGGCCTCCATTCGAAGTGGGTCCGGGATTGAAGGTAAGAAGACCCGCACGATCGGTATCGCTGGGTACGCGCAGGTTCCGCGCGTAGCGCAGATCGACACCGAACCTATAGGCGTGGTTTCCCGAAATTTTCGTCCAGTTCGTGACCAGCTGAAACTGGTCCTCTCGCTCCGTCAAAGGGCAGTTACAACGCGTAATGTTGAGGCCGGAACCGTACTGCGGCCCGGCGCCCTGACCATTGTTCGCGCCCTGGTTGCCGGAGCGGTCAGCATCGGCAATGTTGAACCCTGGCGCACCGCTGGTGAAGGAATTACCAGGAATATTCAGGCCGGGTATTCCCAGCTGCGTTCCGAAGGCAGTCGACCCGTCATATTTGGAATCAACTACGTTGTAGCGGTAGTAGCCGANNCCCGCCGATCCCGAACCCGGCACCGCCCGCGGGACCGAACATTGTCGTCCCCGAAAGCACATCGGTGAACCGGCTGAATCGTGTGAACGCATGCATGCCCGACGACAGCTGGTCATCCACGCGCACATCCCATTGGTTGTTGTTGAACAGCCCGGTTCCGCCCGCCGAGTAGTTATTCTTCAAACCATTGACTGAACCGCCGCTGTTTGGCTTGTAGGGTTGCAGCAGCTTCAGCAAATTCAGCGCCTGTGAGGAAAGCTGACCTGCGGGAATGACGTTGCCCGGATATGGAGTAGCGCTGCCGTTCTCGTAGATCAGCGGAGCCGTCGGGCTCCCCAGAATTCCCGCCGCATACTCGCTGAAGTCGCAACCGGCTATCCCATTGCTTGCGGTCGTCTGGCCCAGGCACGTTGAGATCAGGTGCGCCGTCGGAACGGTTGCCTGCGCAGAAGTTCCAACCTTTTGTCGCACACCCTGATAGTCGCCGAAGAAAAACAGGTGGTCTTTCCAGACCGGGCCGCCCACCGAACCGCCGAATTGGTTCCACAGTCCGGGAGCAAAGGTCGTGCCCGGGAACTGTGTGTAAGGATCGGTGCCCAGGTTCGCGGTGCTCTTCCGATAGTCGAACGCGCTGCCGTGGAAGTTATTCGATCCTGACTTCGTCTGCGCCGAAATGAACGATGAAACCGCCTTGCCGAATTCTGCGTCGAAGTTCTGCGTCGTGATCTTGGTCTCCGAGATCGCATCCAGCGGAGGGTTGATGACGATAATACCCAGGATCGGATCCTGATTGTCCGTTCCATCCAGCTGAAACGCCACGCCACCGAAGGCCTGTCCGTCCACCTGAATCTGCTTGCTGGCCTGCGGGTTCTCATCCGCGGCATGGTTCCAGTTCAAAGACTGCGCCCCCGGCAGCAACAGCTGCAGGTTCGAGAAATTCCGATCCGGAATCGGCAGGTTCTGCACTTCGCTCGTCGTGAAGATCGTCGCCACGTCGGCCCGATCCGTCTTCAGCTCCGGAATGCTATCGGCAGTCACGTTCACTGTCTGCGACTCCGCACCCACCTGCAGCGCCGCGTCGATCTTCGGCGAAGTATCCGCCTGAACCAGGACGCCCGTGGCGCTGAAGGTCTGAAAACCCTTCGCCTCTACCTTCACGTTGTAAGTATCGGGGATGAGATGCTCGACCAGGTACTCGCCGGACGCGTTCGACTTCGTTGTGACCGATGTGCCCTTCGAAACATCGGTAACGGTAATCGTGGCATTGGGAACGACGGCCCCGGTGTTATCCGTAACGGTTCCGTTAATCGAACCGTAGACCGCTTGCCCCTGCACTGTAATGGAGAAACAAAGCGCCGCGACTGCTGCGCAGGCTGCTGCGAGCCTTGAAATCGTCATAATTGCCTCCACAAGACTTCCCAGGAACTTCGCGTTCCTGTTCAACCTTCTGTAAAAAAGAGCTTTCCAGCCTGATCTTTCAAAGATTCTTTTTTTGTCAAAAGCCAAATGCGGCCTCTCGATCGGGTGATCGGCCGCGTTCTGAATTTCCGACTTGCGTAAAGGAAGTTGAAACGTGCGTTAGCGTTTTAGATCGCGGCCCACGGATAGACTGCATCTGCTCGCGAGCTAGGGAAAAACCGCACGACGAACAACACTTCTGAACTGCGGCAGTGACTGTAGGCAATCCATGCAATCGTTGTCAAGTCCGCCCGATTTCCGGTAGTGGGTCAGTTTCGATCCACAGGAGCGATTGCCTCCTCAGTACCGGGATCGACGGCGGCACCGGCGCCCGTTACGATTGCTCATTATGCTCGAATGGCTGGATCGACTCCGGGCGGAATGGGAAATGATTAGAAGAGCCCCATTCAGCTTTTTGGTCGTCTGTATCGTTGTGTGCTTAATCTGCTGGACAGGATTTCATTTCTCCTACAAATCTTTGTTCGACAACGCCGCCGACGAAGCGAAGCACTGGCACGAAACAGCGACTCGCTGGCAGAGCGACTCCTCGTACTGGGAGGACATGGCGAAGCGTACAGTCTTTGAACAGCCTCAACCTCCGTCCGGCGGAACTTTCAAGACAGAGCAGCCTCCTGCTGCTCCCGCAACGGCAACAAAGCCATCTAAAAAGTCGTTTGTACATCCGCTAGTCGAAGAAAGACCAAAGCAGAATACGACTCCACCACCGGTTTCGGAGAAACCCCCAGAGGTAAATGCTCCGGGAGGAATCGCCATCGGCGGAAACAACAATGGTACCGCCACGGTGATCGGGAGTGTTCCCCGATCCTTTACTGTCCTTCAGGAAGCTGAAATCGGTAGTGCTCTGGGCAATCCATCCCCGGATTTCGATGGGATCACATGCGTGATGGGAGATGGGGAAAGTTGCAGGCTGGCCGAACAAATCAGGAAGATATTTGCGGCACATGGATGGCCCAAAACAGATGGGGTTAACCAAGCCGTTTACAATAACCCAATGCCAGGACTTATGATCGCGGTTAGTCCCGAAGACGCAATTTCTCCGCCTCCGGGAGCGATGCAGGTCAATAACGCATTCCGAGCGAATGGAATCGATATACATGGCGTCAAAATTGATCGGCTAGCCGAAGGCCACTTCTACATTTTAGTGGGCAACAACCTACCTGCGCAGTAGAAGCTCAGGTCAGACTACCTGTTTCAGGCCATCCAGCATCGACTTCGACTCCACCAACGTAACCAGTTCCGCGATGTTCCAAACGTGATCCGCAATTCCGGCTTCCATCGCGGGTGTGACGCGGAGCGTCTGATGCACGCGGCAGAAGTTGTAGTAGACGAAGTAAACAGCCAGCATGTGCTCATGGTTCGCCAGCTTTTTCGAGAACCCATTTGTCAGTCGTGTGAACCGGCGCATCGACATTCTCATCGTGAGATTCTGCCGCTCCACATATGACGTGCTGATGTGCTTCGGATCGGGATTGCCGGTCCTGATCTTGGTTTCAATTCCGATGACTTCACCGGGGCTATACCGGGTGTCGGAGTTCACGGGCGCGCCGTACAGCTTTATCAGCATCGCGTAGTCCACATCCATACCGAAGGCACCTTCGACGGCCTCAGCGTAAACGCCGTGCCCGTCGGTAGTGATCTGTACGCGAGTGGTCAACCGCGATGCCACATCCCCCATAAATGATTTTGCCCAGTTCGCGTCACGTCCTCCGCACAGGTAGGAAACGATCAGCTTCGTATCGGCGTCCAGCGCCGTCCAGGTCCACACGCTGCCCGCTCCGGCGGCCTTCTGCTCATCCGTGACGTTCCTCTCCTTGCCATAGCAGAAGGACCAGATTTCGTCACACTGGATGCGCCGCGCCCCGATGCCGCGAACATGCTCATCGTGGTAGGCAGCGCACGCGGCCCCAAGATCAGCCAGAAGAGCCAGAACGGTCCCCTTTGCCGCGCCCGTCATGCGACAGGTGGAGCGAACGGAGTTTCCCTCGATAAGCGCCGCCACGATCTGTGCCCGTTTTGCCGTGCTCAAGCGATTCATGATGCCTGTAGTATGCTTGAGCGGTCAGGCTTTGTCAACACAAAACAAATCAATCACCGCGAGATTTCCACAGCTACCCTGCTAAATGTGATTGATGGAATCGGCCTATCCTGCTGTATAGTGAAAATAGAACGGACCGGGAGTGGTAGGACATTCTCCGGTCCGCTGAAAGGATACCCCGATGCCAATAACGACGCGCCCCTAGAAAGGGCGAGCGGCTATGGAAACACCGCAGGAACCAAACCTGCCAAGCGGGGTCACTCTGAAAGGGGTCGCCCCACACGGCACCACTCAATACTACCAGGTTTTACGCTGGTTTCCTACTGAAAGATGGGAGCATCCCATGAGCACAGAACCCATTAACTACGAAGCTGTCATTGCCGACCTCGAAGCGAAGAAGGCACACCTCGAAACGATGATTGCAGGACTGCGGGCCGTCTCTGGCCTTGGCAATCTCGGCGTGCCTCCCTCCGGCGGTCCTGGAGGAATGACGCCCACGAGCGGCAAGATCGCTCCCGATGCGTTCTTCGGCAAGAGCATTCCTGAAGCTGCCGTCATCCACCTGGGCAACGTCCGCAAGAAGCTGTCCACCCAGGAACTCATCGACGCGATGGAAGCGGGGGGACTGCCGAAGAGCAAGTACAATACGGTCTATGCCATTCTTCGGCGGCGCGAAAGCCAAGTAGGCGACATCGTGAACATGCAAGGCGAGTGGGGCCTCGCGTCGTGGTTCCCTAACCATGTAAAGAAGGTCCCCAAGAAGGACGCCGTCTCCCTAAATCCCAAGACCTTCGAGGGTGCCGAGGTAGGCGAGCCAGAAGAGGAACCTGAGATTGAACCGGCTGGAGAAATTCAATCGGCCTGACTCTCCTGGCTCCATCTCTTCCGGGCGGCGGCAGAGGCTATCTCTCTCCGCCGCTCAGGGGAGAGTTTCGCGGCACGGGCGTTCCCACCCTTCAGGCCGCCGCGTCTGCCCAGCGCAACTGCGGCGGCATTTTTTCGATGAGGTTTGAGTGGCTCGCCGGTTGATATTTCCACGACGCGCAGGGCATTTTGTGCGAAGTCAGGTTTGCTTGAGCGCTTTGGCATACCTCAATCATCCTATTTTTGGGTGTATCGTTCAAGTTCCTGTGGATCGAAACTGACCCACTACCCGATTTCCGGTAGTGATGCAGTTTGAGTTTCCACAGGGTTGCAAGAGGGATTGTGACGGCGTAGCCTTTCGATATGGCACGCCATGAACCGATTGTGGTTAAGAGGGTTGACTGGCCGATCACGAAAGCGGCGTGTTCATGTGGGGCACCGCTCCAGATTAGCGGGGATGTCGGCTCCCCCAAGGAACAGTCTGAAAAATTGGTCGCAGCATTTAAGAAACACGTGAGCGACAGACAAGCGGCCAACCCGAAACCCGCAGCACGGAAACCGCGCGAGGACTTCAGCCAAGCCGCTCCGCGGATCGTCAGAGAAGCAACTGAGCGGGATTAAGAATCTGTATCGAACGGTAGGTAAAGACTCCCGCTTTGCTTCGGATAGTGCTTCTGCACGGTTCTATAAAACCCTTCCCACGTCTCTGATGCTCGCGCCATGCCTATCAGTTCCCGCAAGCGAGAACTGAGGGCAGGATGCCCAACTTCCGGCGTCAGATTACCTCCGCGCCTCGGGCTCCGACGTCTTTCGCAATTTCATCCGCGCCATGGAGATCCTGCCGGCCACGCCGCAGATCGTTCATCACGCCAACGTGCTCATCGATCGCACAGCTTCCTTTCGGCGCGCGCACCCCAGCGACTGGAGAGACGGAGTTCCCGGCATGGATCTGGAACTCGACGGCAGCAACGCCTTCGACCCCGACAGTCACTTTCTTTTCTGGAAGCCCGACACGCCCGTCCTGATGGAATCGCCTGGAATGCCCTGGCGCCTCGACCCAGGCAACGATCTCATCCTCAACATGCACCTCAAGCCCAGCGGCAAACCCGAAACGATCAACGCGCAGATCGGTTTGTACTTCACCGGCCATCCGCCCACGAGCCACCCCATACTTCTGCAGCTCGACGGCGACAACCAGCTCGATATCCCCGCCCGCGATTCCAACTTCGTAGTCAAGGACCAGCTTGCTCTCCCCATCGATGTCGAAGTCCTCGGCATCTATCCGCATGCGCACTACCTGGGCCGCGAACTCGATGGCTGGGCGATACTGCCCAACGGACAAAAGAAGTGGCTCATCCGCATTCCCAACTGGGACATCGACCGCCAGTCGGTCTACCGCTACCGCACTCCCGTCTTCCTGCCTCGCGGATCGGTGGTGCACATGCACTACGTCTACGACAACTCCGACCAGAACATCCACAACCCCAACTCGCCGCCGATTCGCGTGCTTGCCGGCAACCGTTCCGTCGATGAGATGGCCCATCTCTGGCTCCAGGTTCTCCCTGTTAACGTGCCGAAGGGAAGTCCGGATCCACGGCTCCTGCTCGAACAAGCATGGATGGAGCATCGCATCCAGCAGGAACCAGGCGATTCGATCGCGCTCTACAATCTCGCTTCCGCCGATGCAGGTCTGGGCCACTACACGCGAGCCGCCGCAGCTTACCGCACCATTCTGCGCGGTCGCCCCAACGATTCCCGCGCGCTGAACAGCCTCGGGGCCGATCTCGAGAGCGCCGGTGACACCAGGGGCGCCGAACAGGCCTTCGTGCAGGCGATCGACATCGACCCCGGCGCCTGCGATCCGCACTTCAACCTGGCCAGTCTTCGCTTGAAGCAGTCGCAGTTCCCTGGCGCCGAGCGTGAATTCCGTGCGCTGCTCGAACGCTGCCCCAACGATCCCGCCGCCCACGATGGCCTCGCCATCGCGCTCGTCGGCGAAGACAACGATGCAGCGGCCGCAGCGGAGTTCAGGTCCGCCGTTACTCTCGATCCCCAGGACTTCACCGCGCAGTATCACCTTGGAGAGATCGCCATCGCCTCCGGCCATCCTCAGGACGCCGTGGCTCTGCTCACCGCCGCCGAAAAAGAGAATCCCAACGATTTCGACACGCGCGAGCGCCTGGCCATGGCCTTTGCTCAGTCCGGCCAAGCCGCGGATGCACTGATGCAGCTTCGTGAGGCGGAGCGAATTGCACCTGGAAAAGCCGAGGTGCACGCCCTTATCTCTCAGGTTCTCTCCGGCATGAATCGCTCGCAGGAAGCCATCGATGAACAAAAGCAGGCTCTGCAACTCCAGCCGCAGGACCCTGACGGGTGGAACAATCTTGGCGTCCTCGAAGCGCGATTTGGAAAACCGGACGCAGCGCGTGCCGACTTTCACCACGCATTGCAGCTCGCGCCGAACGACCCACAGGCGCTCGCCAACCTGTCCCGCCTCGGCCCCCATTAAACTCTCATCGTGGTAGCATTCGGCACTGGATCGCAGCCGTCCCTCTCGTGGCAAGCGGATGGGAGGCATTCTCTCGGCGATCGGAGTTCCCTCGAATGAACACCACGTCCCGTGGATCTTTTCTGTTCCTTCTGGTTATCGCCCTCAGCCCCGCTCTCATCGCCCAGCAGGACGCGAAGTCATTTCAAACGAATCCCAACTGGTGGAAGAACGCGGTCATCTACGAGATCTATCCGCGCAGTTTCCAGGATTCCAACGGCGACGGAATCGGCGATCTCAACGGCATCACATCGCGCCTCGACTACCTGCAGGCGCTCGGCGTCAATGCGATCTGGCTGACGCCCATCTACCCGTCGCCACAAGTCGACTTCGGCTACGACATCTCCGACTACACCGCGATCGATCCGAAGTACGGCACGATGGCCGATTTTGATCGCCTCGCCGCCGAGGCACGCAAGCGCAACATCGGCATCATCATGGATCTTGTTCTCAATCACACTTCCGACAAGCATCCCTGGTTCGTCGAATCCGCCAGTTCGCGCTCCAATCCCAAAGCCGACTGGTATGTGTGGCGCGACCCGAAGATCGTCAACGGTCATCGCGAGCCACCCAATAACTGGATCTCCGTCTTCGGCCACTCCGCCTGGCAATGGGACCCCGCGCGCAAGCAGTATTACTACCACCGCTTCTACATTCAGCAGCCCGACCTCAACTGGACCAATCCCGCGGTGCGCAAAGCCATGTACGACGTCGAGCGCTTCTGGATTCAGCGCGGCGTCGCCGGCTTCCGGCTCGACGCCATTACTTCGCTTTTCGAAGACCCGTCGTTCAGCGATGAAGATTACGTGCTCGGCCCCGATGGCAAGCCACTCATCAATGCCTACGGCGACAAGGAAGTAAAAACCGACAAGACCGACGACCTCCCGGAAGTCAATGACGTGCTGCGCGAGCTGCGCCAGGTTGAGAACGAGACGCATGGGCGAAAAGTAATTCTCATTGGCGAGACGTATTTGCGCTCGATCGACGACCTCCGCAAAATGTACGGCCCACACAACGACGAGCTCGATCTGCCCATGGACATGCAGGTTGGTTTCATCAACCATTTCGACGTCAGCCTTTTCCGTAGCCGCATTAACGAAGCCGAAACTGAGATCGGCGGCAACCAACCCCTCTTCGTCTTTGACAACCATGACAATCCTCGCTGGGATCGCTACATCAGTGCCGATCACAAGGACGATGTCGGTCGCGTCATCGCCACACTGCTTTTCGCTTCGCGCGACACCGCAATGATGTATTACGGCGATGAGATCGGCATGGTCACCACGCCCCCCACGCGCAAAGAAGACGTCAAGGACCCCATCGGCATCACCGGGTGGCCCAAAGAAAAGGGCCGCGACGGCGAACGCACGCCGATGCAGTGGAATGACGGTCCTGATGCCGGCTTTTCACCGTCGGGAGTGAAGACCTGGCTGCCCATTCCTCCGAGTTACGAACAAATCAATGTAACCGCGGAGGAGCGCCAGCCTGCTTCGATGCTGCACTGGTATCAACAGATCATCGCGCTCAAGAAGCAAGATCCGGCACTGCATGACGGCGCGGAAACAATGCTCAATACCAGCGACGAGCACGTTCTCTCCTGGCTGCGCAAATCGGATAACGGCGAAGCGGTGATCGTAGCTTGTAACCTCACCGATCAACCACAGAAGGTCAGCTTTGATCTGTCGCCTCAAGGTATCCACAGCACTGAAGTGAAAACCCTGCTGAAAACGCCAGGCGCTGCCGAACCGGTTTCTTTACATTCCCTGCAGCTCGGACCCTATGGGGTATACATAGGACGGGTTCAGTAAGCATCCCAAACAAATTGTTACCCAGCTCGAAAGCCAGTCCCTACCAGCGCAAGGTTACAATCTTCTCGATGTAGCCTTCGCCCGTGGGGAAGTGAACCGTCAGCGGTCGGATTCCGTTTTCCGCGGTACCCAGATCGGCATCGTTCGTGGTGAGATTTTTCACCGGTCCATTTTCCCGGAAGTTCAGCATCTGCGTCGTGCCGCCCGGCGCGGATAGCTTCAACACAAGTTTGTGCTCGGTATAGCTCTCGTCCAGCACCTTCATCTGATGCGTCTCCGCCCCGAACTCCGGCAAATGCTCCTCGATTCCCGCCTCCACGGCGCGCAGCGGGATACGCAGCATTCCCTTCTGTTCCGCGACTCCGGGCGCACGCGACTTTAGACGCAGTTCGGAATCACTTGACTGCACCACAAGCTCACCTCCTTCGCGTCGAAAACGCAGATCGACAGTCCTGTTTCCGAATGGCAATCGCCGAATCGCGGCCCGATCCCACTGCGCTGGCAGATGCGGAGTCACAGTCAGCTTGTTTTCTGCGGCGTTCCACTCCAGCCCAAACAGTCCACGCAACACCGGCGAGATCACCATCGCCGACGACCACAGCTGATGCGCCGTGCTGCGCCCGAGCACCTGATAGAACCGGCCCGACAATAACTCCGTCACATCGCCCGGATCCTGCGCCCATGTCAGATTTGCATTTTGCATCAGGTGCGCATAACCAGCGATATCCTGGCCCGCGCGATACTCCGCGACGGATACCCATCCGGTATATAGCGGCCACACTGTCCCCTGGTGATAACTGATGGGATCGTAGAAGCTCGTTCGATCGCTGATGATGCGCGTTCCCCAGTCCGTCGAAATATCGCTGCCCGCCCATTGCGCCATCATCGGTTCCGCATGTTCCAGGCGGTACGTCCCGTCCCACCACGCCACCGATGGGAAAATGCTCACCGTCTTATCGACGCCCTCAGCGCCATTCCAGCTGAATGCATATCCTCCGCCATCCGCCAGGTAGTACTCCAATTCGATCGTCTTCGCAATGCGCGCCGCGCGCTGTCCCGCTTGCTCTGCCAGGTCGCCATGGCCGGTAGCACGCGCCAGATCCGCAAACGCCAGGCTCGCCTGCTCATCGAGCGCCGCCAAGTAGATCTCCTGATGCGGCATCTTCGGAATCCACGACTCCACCCAGCCCGTTCCCTGCGAGTTGTCGTAGATCCCATCGCCATCCGAGTCGTGCGTCTCTTCGAAATTCCACGCACGCTCCAGCCCCGGCCAGTTGGCTGCGACAAATTCCCGGTCACCGCTGATCTTCAGATAGTCGTCCACTGCCATGGGAAGCAGCGGAGTCGAATCCGCGGCCGCATACTCATACGGCAGAGACTCCCATGGCACCAGATCGGCGGTCTGTGAGCGTTCATGCATGATTTTCCCGTCGGCGCGCTGGTGGTGCAGCAGGAAGCCGATCTCCTGTTTCGTCGTCTCGAAGTCGCCGTAGCTGTTCACTGCGTAGAGCGACCACAGCGCATCGCGGCCAAAAAACCAACCGAAGCCCGGGCGATCGACATCGCCTGAACCGACGAACCCAGCGGTCAGCGCCTCCTCCTTCCCACCGGGCGCGGTCTGCACCCGCAACTGATCGATCGCTGTCTCCGCCCAGGAGAACGCCTCGTTCAGTTTCGCGTCCGGCGTCTCGATCGCCGTCTGCTGTGCCTCGCGATCTGAATAGTAAGCACGGTTCGCATCGCGGATCGCGCCCACCTGCCTTTCGAGCACGTCCAGGCTCTGGCGTTGGGCGTCTGTTGTCCCCGCCGCCGTCGTATCGGCAAAGCTCATCAGCAGCGGATAGCTCTTCGCGTCATCCTGCCTGGGATCGAAATGCACCACAAACTGCAACGGCCACGAAGCCGCGCGCTCCTGGTAAGGCGGCAGAATGCCGGGCTCGCTGCCGGGGAGCGCCAGCCCCGCTGACTCCCCCGGAAGCGCCAGATGCAGAATGTAGAACCCCGATCCGCCGCCGTTCGTCACCCACTCCGGTGATGGAGCCGAGGGCGAGTCCGCCGGCCACATCCGCTGCATCACAGGCTCGAAGCTGAACGTCACTGTCATCGGCCGGATCGCCTGCATTTCGTAGATGACCATCGCGCCTGTGCCGGCACTCAGGCTCTTCGGGGCCAGCATGATCTGGCGAATGGTGAAATTGGCGTGCGAATAGGTGATGGTCGTTTCATCTGGTCTCACGTCGATGTCCGCCGCCAGAGGATTCACGTCAATCGGCACCGGATAATCCTGCATGCGCACCGACAGGCGCATGCCGCTGAGAATCTTCCAGGGGAAAAGCCATAACTCATACGTGCCATCCTGACGTCCGAGGATCGCGCCCCGCGGCCCCACGACTGAAAACGGCATCTCCGGAATGGCCTGCCGCCTGATCTCCAGGTTCGGGATGCTGTGCTGAGACGTGTCCGGCGCCTGTGCGGACGCAGTGCAGCCAACGTTGGCGAGCAGGGCGAGCGAGAAAAGACTCCTCCCGATTGCCGCAGTCATCTTGCGGTCGTTCATGCGCAACCCATCATTCATGCCCTGCACCTCTCCGCCTTTCTTCGGCCCGGCTCGTGCCCGCCGCCATGAGCAGAACTTTCCCGTATATCATGCTGAGGCGGATGGTAACGCGATGACAGGAATCCATGTTTTTCTTCGGCGCCTCAGGACCGGAATCTCCGGGATGGCGCTGACTCTGATTGCGATCTTCACACTCGGCCAAAATTTCGCAAGCGCACAGGCTCCCTCGCCGGCGCAATCCGCCCAACCCTCGCTCTCCCCACATGCCGCTCCGAATCTCCCCATCGACTCTTACATCAGCGATGCATGGAGCACCCTGCGCCGTTCCATGCTTGACTGCACCACGCTGGTGGACCCTAAAGTCACGACAGCGCCCGTCCTGTATCTGCCCAACGACTTTGCCGAACCGCCTGAAGTCGCTGCTATCAAGCAAAAGTGCGGCGTCAGTGTCCAGCGGCTGCCGGTAAAGATCGAACACCTCGGCCAAAATGTGGATCTGCCCTCGCAGGGACTACTGTATCTGCCGTACCCCTACGTTGTTCCCGGCGGGCGATTCAACGAAATGTATGGGTGGGACAGTTACTTCATTATTCTTGGGCTCCTCGAGAGCGGGCACGCGGATCTGGCACGCGACATGGTGGAGAACTTCTACTTTGAGATCGAGCACTACGGTGGCCTGCTCAACGCGAACCGCACTTACTATCTCACCCGCTCGCAGCCGCCGTTCCTCTCGTCGGAGATTCGCGACGTCTGGCAGGCGGACATAGTATCCGGCAAGAAACAGGAGGCGCAAGCATGGCTGGAGCGCGGCTACACATTCGCTGTCCGCGATCACGCGCTGTGGACCAGCGAAGCGCATCGTGCCGGCAGTACTGGTCTGGCCCGCTACTTCGACTACGGCAATGGTCCTGTCGCCGAAATGGCCGACGACGACACCTACTACCAGAACGTCATCTCCTGGCTTCTGGCTCATTCCGGCGTCGATAGTAATTACCTGGTTAATGGCCCAGCGAACCCCCGCCCGGCGGATCGCGAGGAGCTCGCAGAGATCAGCTGCAATCCGGGAGCCTCAGCCGTTTGCGCTCGTGCACACATCGGCACGCACTGGCTCAGCAAAGATTTCTACAAGGGCGACCGGGCTATGCGCGAATCCGGCTTCGATCCCAGTTTTCGCTTCGGCGTGTTCGACGGATCGACGCACCATTACGCCCCTGTGTGTCTGAATTCGCTCCTCTACAAATACGAGCGCGACCTTGCGTGGATGGCCCAGCAGCTCAGTAAACCGGATGAAGCGAAGAAGTGGGCTGGCGTTGCCGAGGCGCGCCGCGCGGCGATGGATCGCTATCTTTGGAATCCGGAAAAGGGACGTTACTTCGACTATGACTTTGTGGCGGCGAAACAATCCACTTATGAGTACGTGACAACGTTCTACCCTCTCTGGGCGGGAGCAGCTACACCGCAGCAGGCACACCAGGTTGAATCGCATCTGAATCTTTTCGAGAAACCCGGTGGCCTGGCGATGAGCACCCGCGACACCGGCGTGCAATGGGATCTTCCCTATGGCTGGGCTCCGGCGATGTGGATCGCGGTGGCAGGCCTGCAGCAGCAGGGCGACCTGCAGGACGCGGCGCGCGTTTCGCGGGAATTCATGACCACCGTGCGCAACAACTACGCCCACGATCGCACCATCCGCGAAAAGTACAACGTTGTTACCGGATCCTCCGATGTCCAGGTCGCCACCGGTTATCGCCAAAACGTAGTCGGCTTCGGCTGGACAAACGCCGCTTATCTGAAAATGGAAGAGCTGTTGCGCAACGCCGGAACGTCTCAGACGAAAGGCACAGCGACGGCTGGTTCCCTATCGCATTGATCCAGGGATAGCCGTCTCTCAGCCCGAAAATGCCGTGCTTTGTACCATAGGCCGATGGGCCAGCGCCCGTCGCACCACAACCCGTGTCACTTCCAGTTCCTCCCCGATCACCTCCAGGCGCGGCGGACGAACGCGCGCGCATCCCGTCCCCGTTTCCTGCTGAACCTGTTTGATCAGCTGAACGAACTTCGGCACCGTGTCCATGCGCAGCAGCGGCAGGAACCAGCGATAGAGTTCCAGTGCCTTCTCGCGCTCGCCCTTCATCGCGTAATTAAACAAGGCAACGGACTCGGCCGGAAATGCATTCACCAGTCCCGCCACCCATCCCACGGCTCCGGCGCCGATTCCCTCGACGATTGCATCGTCCACGCCGACAAAGATCTGCAGCCGATCCGCGGCCAGCATGCGAATTGCCGTTACACGACGCACATCCGTGCTCGACTCCTTCACCGCCGCGAGATTCTCATGCTCCCCGGCCAGCTCGGCGATCTGCTCCGGAACAAAATCCGTGCCATACGCAACCGGGTTGTTGTACAGCATGCACTCCAGCTTCGTGGCACGAAAGATCGCCGCCACGTGCGCCTTTGTCTCCCGCCAGTCCCCCAGATAAACATAGGGCGGCAGAACCATCAGTCCCGCACAACCCGCCTGCTCCGCAGCTTTCGCCAGCGTAACGGCTTCGGCCGTCGAAAGAGCCGAAATGGCCGCGATCGCCGGTGCATCGCCCGCCGCTGACTTCACATTGCGCAGGATCGCTTCCTTCTCTGCGAAGGAAAGCGTCGCCGCCTCGCCCAGCGATCCCAGCGAGACGATGCCGGTGCATCCGTTCGCCAGCATCCACCGCGCATGACGCGTCATGAATCCGTGATCCACCTGCTGCCGCTCGTCAAAGCAGGTCGTCATTGCGGGCATTACGCCGTACCACTTCATGAACCCTCCTGAACTTCCTCAGACACCGTGCTCGCCGTGGCCAGGCTTGCCACCAAAACCGGAAACGCCGGAGGCCGCACGCCTTCCACGCACCATCCAAACAAAAATTCAGCCGCCGCGCCGCAAATGCGCCCCTGGCATGGACCCATCCCGCAGCGCGTCTGCAGTTTCGCGTCGCGCCAGCCGCTGTAGCGCCGCAGATCTCCGTAGACAACATCTTCGCAGCGGCACACGATCGTCGCATCTGAAGCGAGCCGGCGCAGCTCCGGATCCAGCACAAACGCCTCCCGCAATGCGCGCACAAAGCCGAGCATCTTCCTTCGCCGCGGTACAAACTTGCCCGCCTCATTCAGGGCGCCAGCGGCAGCCAGTCCCGCAATCTGCCCCTCGATCACAGCCATTTCCACGCCGCCGATGCCCGTTGGTTCTCCCGCGCAAAGCACATTTTCGACTGAGGTCCGCTGCATTTCATCGACAGCAACCAGTCCATCCTCGATCCGGCAGCCGATCAACTGCGCAAGCTCCGTATTGGGTACGAGATGGAACCCACAGGCCAGAAAATCGCACGTAACCGTCCACCGCCGCAACCTCGTTCGCAACGTGACCTTTTCCAGCGCCCCATCGCCGCGCGCCTCAACCGGCCAGCAACCAAAATACATTGGCGCGCGGACGGCCCATCGATACCTTATCCCCTGCGCGAGCTTTGCCGGTTGCCCCAGCATTCGCCCCGCAAACTGAATCAAGCTGCGTAGCGGAGCCTGCTCGCAGATCGCAACGACCTTCGCACCTCGCGCCGCCACGTGCGCTGCCACTGCCAGCAGCAGCGGGCCTGTGCCCGCAACCACGACGCGCTTTCCGGAGACCGGCAGCCCACCGCGCGCCATCGCATCCAGTCCTCCGGCACCGCAAATTCCCGGCAGGGTCCATCCTGGAAACGGAAGAAACAGCTCGCGCGCACCCGTTGCCAGAATCAGCTTCCCGTAGCGCAGCTCGAGCCGCTCATTGCCCTTTTCCGCCGCGACAACACCAGCACTGGGATGATCGAACACTCTCGTGCCTCGCAGGTGAACCACCGCGGATCTTCTCAAGCCTCCAATCCATCGATGCGCCGAACCCGGCGACGCCTGCCCGGCACGCCAGATCTGGCCACCTTCCGCTGGATTATCGTCCACCAGCGCAACGCGTCGACCCTCGCGCGCGGCACTCACCGCTGCGGCGATGCCGGCAGGCCCGCCACCCACAACCACGACATCGAACTGCCGATCCGCTGATCGCGTCACAGGGTGCGCACGTCCATTCCCGCAGCGCAGACGATCTGGCAGCTGCGCTGGTGCGGTCGGCCGTCAATGGCAACGCGGCACTCGAAACAGATCCCCATTCCGCACAGCGGAGCCCGCGCCTCGCCGCTCACTGAACGACGCGTGGGCGCTCCTGAAATCAGAACCGCAGCAGCCACGGTCGTCCCCTCGGCGACCTCGACGGACCGCCCGTTCACGGTCAGCAGGACCGGCCTCATCTCCTCACGCATGAACCTCGCTCCGCTGCTGCGGCGGATCAACCTCGAATCCTGCCACTCGCCGCTCCCCAAAGAACCGCGCCGGCAAATAAGGTTGCGTCGAAATCTCGCTCGTCGCGCCGGTCAGCGCGTCCGCAATTAACCGGGCTGTGGCAAGCGATGTTGTAATCCCCAGCCCCTCATGCCCGGTTGCGAGCAGCACGGTCTCGTCTCCCGGCCATCGACCGATGAGCGGCAGTTTATCCGGCGTCGCCGCGCGAAATCCCGTCCACGTGCGAATCGCCGAGCACGCCCCAATTTCCGGCAGGTAGAATTGCGCCCGCTCCAGCATCGCCGACACAATCTCGGTGCGAACCGCTGCCCCTTCGTCTCCGAACTGACGCGACGAGCCGATCAGCACCTGCCCCGTCTTGCGTGGCTGCACGTTGAACGCTACTGAATCCGCCGTCAGTGAATGCGCACTCTTCAGATAACCCAGCTCCACCAACTGATGCCGCACCAGTCCAGGATAGCGATCCGTGATCACCAGATGCCCTTTCCGCTTCCGCACCGGAATCTCCGGCAACAGCTCCGCCGACTCCGCTCCGCACGCGACCACAATGCGACCTCCGCGCAGCTCACTCCTGTCATCGAGCCGCACGCGTCCGGCCCCAACACCGACAACCCGACGCGGCCCAGACAACACGGCCCCGGCTCGCATCGCCTCTTCCATCAACCAGGCCGCGGCGCATGGTGGATAGATGACCGCATCCGACCGCACCAGCAAGGCTCCCGCCATCGGTCGGCGCAAGTGCGGCTCCGCCTCCTCAAGCGCATCGCTGTCAAGGATCTCAGACGCCACACCCGCGCTCGCATACACAGCGCGCTTGCGGCGCACTTCTTCCATTTCCTCTTCGTCTAACGCAACCCACAAGGTCCCGCATGTCTCAAATTCGACATTCGCCGGCAGCCGTTCCGCCAGATGCGCCCACAAATCCTGCGAATAGCGCGTGAGGGCAAGCTGCGCAGGCGAATCGTCCATCACCACAATGTGGCCCATCCCTGCTGCCGTCGCTCCGCCGCCCACTACGCTGCCTTCCACCACCACTGTTCGCAGGCCGCGACTCGCGCACTCGCGCGCACACGCAGCCCCTACAATGCCCGCGCCCACCACCACCACATCCCAGGAGTCGCTCACGAGCGCGCCGCCTCCACCGCCGGTATACCGGCGCGAAACGGATCGTCTTCCTCGATCAGCAGCCGGCTCTCGGCAGTAATCCACGCCGACCCCGTGATGCTCGGGACGACCTCCCCGCGACCGGCATCCTGCAACTGGTAGCTGCCCTCAAACACCGTCCCCAGAATTCCCTCCTGCCGCCAGACTTCTCCAGGTGCGAGCTTCCCGTCAGCGGCAAGACACGCGAGTTTGGCGCTCGTTCCCGTTCCGCACGGCGAGCGATCGTACGCGTTCCCTGGACACAACACGAAGTTCCTGCTGTTCACTCCCGGCGCAGGCGACGCAGAGAAGAGCTCGATGTGATCGATCTCCTTGCCTCCCGCCCCGGTAATACCGCTCGCCCGCAAAGCCTCCTTCACCGCCATCGCAAAGCTTGTCAGCGCCTCTCGATTCTCCAGGACCAGCGGCACCGGTGTTGCCTCCGTAAGAAAGAACCAGTTTCCGCCCCACGCCACATCGCCCGTGACGCGCCCGAACCCGGGAGCCTCAACGTCCACGCTCTTCCGGTAGCGATAGCTCGGCACGTTCTCAACCGTCACACGTCCGTCCCCTCGCAGTTCCGCGCTCACTACGCCCACCGGCGTCTCGATCCTGTGTCTTCCAGGTTCGATCCGACCCAGATGCGCCAGCGTCTTCATCAATCCGATCGTGCCGTGGCCGCACATCCCCAGATATCCAACGTTGTTGAAGAAGATCACGCCTGCCGCGCAGGTCGCATCCGTAGGTGCCACCAGTAGCGCTCCCACCACAACATCGGAACCTCGCGGTTCGTTCACCACCACAGAGCGGAAATCGTCGTGCTCCGCGGCAAACCGGCACAGAAGTTCCGCCGGCGAACCCTTTCCCAGGTTCGGCCCTCCGGCGACCACCACGCGCGTTGGCTCACCTGCAGTATGTGAATCGATGACCTGAATTGCAGAGGTTCCTGACACGGCTGCGAATTCGGCTCCCTGGGACGCTTCCGTCCATCTTACGACCCTCAGACCTCCCGCCACTCGTTCCCAGTCCGGCTATACTCGATGGAAGTTTCCCCCGGCAGTCGTATCGAGGATCTGCCATGAAACTTCGTTGTGCTGCCGTGTCTGCCTGGCTTTGCTCCCTCATTTGCGTTCCTTCGGGTACAGCGCAAACCAGGCGCGCCCTGCTCATCGGCATCAATACCTACGAACCAGCCGGAACCAGCGCTACCCATCCGCAAGGCTGCACCTATGGACGCTGCGAACTCGGCTACTTCGAGAACCCCGACGGCCCGCCCATCGCCAGCAGCACTCTCCTCCGTCACAACGGCGCTGGGTGTACATTCTCGACATCAACTGCCAGTTAGGACACCGTCGTCTAACCCGGGCCCACAACGAAACATCGACTCACTGCTGAACTCTTTGGAGATTTTCATGATTCTGCTTTGTGCGTTTCTCGTCGGCATCGTCGCCGGTCTCCGCTCCATGCTCGCCCCGGCCATCGTCAGCTGGTTCGCCCGTGAAAACCTGCTCGCTACCGGAAATACCTACCTCGCTCTGATGGGCTACACCATCACTGCGGTGGGCTTCACCCTGCTTGCCGTGTGCGAACTCGTCGTCGACAAACTGCCGAAGACTCCGAGCCGCAAACAGCCCCTCCCCTTCGCCATCCGCATCCTCACCGGTTCCCTCGTCGGCGCCACCGTCGGAGCCACTGGAGACAAAGTCGTCCTTGGCATCGTCTGCGGTGCGGTCGGCGCGGTGGTCGGAACGCTGGGCGGCGCCGCGGCTCGGGCCAAACTCGCGGTGATCTTCGGCCGCGACTACCGCGCCGCGATTCTCGAAGACCTGGTTGGAATCGGAATCGCCTTGTTTGCCATCCTAAAGGTTGCATGAATTATTCCCATGAACCATTCCTTTGACGCAATCGTCGTCGGCGCTGGCCAGGCCGGTCCCTCCCTCGCCAGGCGCCTCGCAGGCGCCGGATGGAAAGTCGCCTTCGTCGAGCGCCATCTCTTTGGCGGAACCTGCGTCAATACAGGCTGCACGCCCACCAAGGCCATGGTCGCCAGCGCACACGCCGCTCACCTGGCGCGCCGCAGCGCCGACTTCGGTGTCCACACCGGTACGGTCACCGTCGACATGCATGCGGTCAAGGCCCGCAAGGACACCATCGTCTCGAACGCGCGTAACGGTGTCGAAAAAGGGCTGCGTACAACGAAAAACTGCACCGTATTCACCGGAACCGCCGCCTTCGAGTCGCCCACCGCCATGGGCGTTGGAGACGATCGGCTCGAAGCGCCGACAATCTTCCTCAACGTCGGCGCCCGCCCCACCATTCCCATAATGCCCGGCGTCGATTCCGTTCCCTTCCTCACCAGCACCACCATCCTCGATCTGGAAGAGATGCCGGAGCACCTTATCGTCGTGGGCGCCGGCTATGTCGGTCTCGAGTTCGCGCAGATGTTCCGCCGTTTCGGCTCCCAGGTCACTGTCGTCGATAAAGGTTCCCGCCTCGCTCCACACGAGGACGAAGACGCCTCCAAAGTGATCCGCGAAATCTTCGACTCCGAAGGCATCGCCGTCCGCGTCGACGCCAACTGCATCCATCTCCTGCGCGATGGCTCAAAAATCGCCGTCGGACTCGAGTGCAACGAAGGCGAGCCGCGCATCGTCGCCTCCCACATTCTGCTTGCCGTGGGTCGCACGCCCAACACCGGCGACCTCAATCTCGCCGCCGCTGCCATCACGCCGGATCAGCACGGCTATATTTCGGTCGACGACTACCTTCAAACCACCACCCCCGGCATCTTCGCCATCGGCGACTGCAACGGCCGCGGCGCATTCACCCACACTTCCTATAACGACTACGAGATTGTCGCCGACAACCTGCTCGACCATGCCTCGCGTCGCGTCAGCGACCGCATTCCGGCACACGCGCTGTACATCGATCCGCCCCTCGCCGGGGTCGGCATGTCGGAAGCCGAAGTACGCGCCACCGGCAAACCCGCCCTCGTCGGCTACCGCACCATGACCCGCGTCAGCCGCGCTATCGAGAAGGGTGAGACCTTCGGCTACATCAAAATCCTGGTCGATGCGGAAACACAGCACATTCTCGGCGGCACCGTCTTCGGCACCGGCGGCGACGAGGCCGTCCACTGCATCCTTACTGCCATGTACGCTCGCCAGCCCGCGTCGCTCCTCACCCATTCCGTCCACATCCATCCCACCGTTGCCGAACTCATTCCCACCGCGCTCGAAGACCTGAAACCTCT
>PMAM01000028.1 GCA_003152595.1 Acidobacterium sp. | reverse complement strand
TCATGGATCGCATAGCGAGAGGCTTCCCGGCTGCGCCAATGCCACACTGCACAATGCGGAACCGCCCCTGTGCCACCGGTACGAGAGACGTCCGGAGAAATCGTCCACGTGTCGTGCACCGCTCCGTCTGGAGATGGCGTATGCGGCGGAGAGTCGAAGGGCGTGCCAGCCGTGGATGAGAGTCGCGTTGGGACATGAAGACTGCCTCNNACGGCCAGCTCGTTGTTCTTTACCGTCTCGCGGAAGACGTAGGTGACGCTGGCGGTCCATTGCTCCCGCCTGAGCTCGGTGTGGTCGGAAGGATTGGCGAAGATCTTCTCGAACTCGATGCGCGCCGAATAAGGCGACTGGCGCAGGTCGTCGAGGATCACGTTCTTGACCTCCACATCGACGAACGGGAGCGAGCTGTCTTTGGCGTAACTGGCAATGATGTTGTCTTTGCGTTCCTGGTCGATCACGGCGCGTTGGACGTCCCCGTTGAGGAAATAGAGCGAGTTCGTCTGGTCGCGTTCGATGGTGAAGCGATTGCGGCTGAAATAGAGTTCCGCCCAGCGCGTGAGGTAATACTTGTTCTCGGCCTCCTGGGGGCGGTACTGGAAGTTGCGATAATCGATGGCTTCGGCCCGCCCGACGTCGTTGATACGAACGATCAGCGGGTGCACGCTGGCAAGCGCCATCTGACCGCGGAAGAGAAGGACAGCGAGTGCGATGCAGACAATGGCCAGCACCAGAATCGTGACCTTCAGATAGGTGTTCATCACCAGCGGATCGCCGTATTGTTCGAGGTAGCGTTCCGCCGCTCGGGTAATGTCGGATGAGGGCTTTGTGCTGATGCTCATGGTGTGGATGCCTCCTGCCTAGATCGCCCGGAGAATCGCTGCCGTTACGAGGCCCAGTCCGCCGCCGTGACCGCCGGCGGAACCTGAAAAGATACTCATGGTCATGGCCGGAATCTTGAAGAGGATGTAGATGTTGACCAGGACCAGAAGAATGAGGAGCGGAAGTTCCTGCACCATGTTTCCCGGATCGGAGAAGTTAATGAGCTCCGCATAATACTGCGCCAGCAGATGCGCCAGGATGCTCAGGACAGCCGCCGCAAGCACCTTATAGAAGCAGAAGCCGATGAAGGCTTTGAGCCAGCCCCAGAACAGAAACTCCAGCTTGTCGAAGACNNATCTTGAAGAGGATGTAGATGTCGATCCCATCATGGAGCACGGGCGAACATGCGGAAAGGAGCCGCGGTGAGCACAAGGATGGCGAGGAGGCGGAGGGATGCCCTGAACTTCTTGGCGCTCATGGGTTTTGGGGGTTACTTTCAGCGTAAGATATTCCCGAGATTAGTCAATCCACAGGGAAAGAGGCTCTATGCTGAGGCATGATGTGATGTGGTGGGGCGCGATCTGCGGGATTGTCTGCCTTCCTCTCGCCATCATCGCGATTATGCTAACGCTCCTATGGCCGTTTTGGACGCCCAGAGTCCAAGATTGGTGGGCAGAGCGGTCAATCAAATCAACTCGGAAAAGAGTCACTGCGATTGAGGCCGAGCTAAAGAGGTATGAAGAATATCCACTGATCTCGGAAGGAGAGAACATAATCCTGCGCTATTTTGCATTGGCCTTGATGTCGTTCGGAACGCTCGTTTTATTACTTGATGTCGTAATAATGTTTCTGACGACGTTTAGCTGGATTGTAATTCGCGTCTTCGAGAAATTGTTGCCTGCGGCTGATTTGGGAACGGTTGCCGTGCCCGCAGCCGATGCATTGTTATCTACTTCCCACGAAGTGGTAATAACCGTCGCACTGAGTGCCATCTTTTTCGTCGTCATGATGATTGCCTCATTCCGTATGGAACGGCTACGGTTACAGCGGTCCCCGGCATATCGCCGATACCTACACAAATCCCTAGATAAGTTACGGCAAAGACTCTCAAAGGAACCAACGACACCGCAGTAGTCATTTGGCGACCGTATAGACATAATCGAGATGCTCCGGAAGCCATAGCTCCTCGATCAGCTTCTTCGTGATCCTCCAGTCGCGCGTTTCGAATCCCTTGCACTCCAAGAGTTCGAAGCTCCTGTCATTGTGCTCGATCCGGAAGTCCACCTTGTTCCGGAGGATGAGGTCGCCGCTGTAGGGCTTCATGGCCGGCGCGCGGATCTCGATCATGAACTGCCGCGCCCATCCCTTGATCTCTTTCGCCTTCAGCCGCCAGTCCAAGTTCATCGCGGTTTGCGCTTCGAACTTCGAATCGTAGTAGACGCCGTTGTATTCCGTCCGGAGCGCATGATATTTGCCCGGCGCGGCCTTTGTCGATCCCCTGACCTTTCCGCACAAACACACCGCGTCGTTTGTTTCGGTATCCACGAAATACCGATGCTGATGGCCCTTGGGAAACCGGCGCTGGAGATACGTCATTCACGCGTGAATCGTTGTTCTTTCCTCGGCCGCTCCTTTCTCAGGCGCTCGATCGGCGTGAGATGGCAATCGCAACTGCAGTTCTTACGCTTCACCGGCCACGCGGTGGGATCGCCGACGATCACCTCGCCGTCGCACTCTCCATGCCGCCCCTCCCTGCACGCAAGGGACCGGTGGCGCTCTCTGAATTCTTTGAAGAATGAGTTGCGGGGCATGGAAGGCGTAGGCTGGTTGAAGAGGATTATGCGGTGGCGAGCAACGGCGCGCGGCGATTCGTATATGAATACAATGGACAGCAGAAATTGCAAGATGTCGAGGACGACCTGAGCGGGGGGACGGAGACGCCCACCATCGGAAGTATCGTCAGCAGGAATGGCAAAGAGTGGAGAGTCGTCCACGTCCTTGCGCCGGTCTCTTCACGCGG
>PMAM01000295.1:10889-16957 GCA_003152595.1 Acidobacterium sp. | reverse complement strand
TGGGCGTGAACTTCATCGACACAGCCGACTCCTATGGGCCCAATGTGAGCGAAGAGCTGATTGCCGAGGCTCTGCGCCCCTATCCGAAGGACCTCGTCATCGCGACCAAGGGCGGATGGGAGCGCGTGGGTCCGGGCCAGTGGATCCACAACGCCAGCCCCAAACATCTGGAAGAAGCCGTCGACGGCAGCCTGAAGCGGCTGAAGGTGGAGCGCATCGACGTCTACCAGCTGCACATCCCCGATCCGGCGGTTTCGTTCACGGCTTCCGTGGAGACGCTGGAGAAGCTTCGCGAGCGGGGCAAGATTCGCCACGTCGCGCTGTCGAACGTCGCTCTGGAATACGTCGAGCGTGCGCGTAAGATCACGCCGATCGTTTCAGTGCAGAACCGCTACAGCTTCGCCGATCGCGAGTGGGACTTTCTGCTCGACTTCTGCGAGAAGAACGGTATCGCGTTCATTCCCTGGGCGCCGCTGGGGCAGGTCCGCGCGGCCGCGCACGAGCTGCTGGAGAAATTCGCGAAAGAGCTGAATGCGTCGCCGCTGCAGGTGGCGCTGGCATGGCTGCTGCGACGGTCGCCGGTGACGCTGCCGATTCCCGGCACGTCGTCGCCGAAGCATCTTGAGGAGAACGTGGCGGCGGCGGCGCTGAAGCTGCCAGACCCGGTTTTCAAACAGCTGGACGCTGTGAATCCACCGCCGGCAAGTTTGCGGTAGAAGCCTGTGCGCGCGCCCGCATCTGCCCGGGGTTTGCAGATCCGGAACGCGCGAAACGGTACCATCGAACCATGCTGCCTGTGCGGCATCTCCTTCTGGCTCTTGTGGTGCTTCTCTCGCGCGCGCTGCCCGCGCAATCCGCTCCGGTCGACCTCCCGCTCAATTACGATGGCCGTCACCTTTACGTCACGGTCACCGACGAGCACCTGGGCGCTCTCACGCTGATGCTGGACACCGGGTTTCAGCACACGACGCTGGCGGCCTTGATCGCCGAGAAGGGCGAGGTGCATACGCACTTCTGGGAACGATCGCTCTCGTACAACGGATTCGGCACAGGCAAGCCGAAGCGGCGCTATCTCACCACAGACGTTTCACTGCGCTCCGGGCCGGCTGTGCTCTTCAGTGGATCGGCTCTGGTCACCGATCTCGGCGACCTGAATGAGACTTTCGGCCACGCCTTCGACGGCTTTCTCGGCTGGGACTTCTTTCGGAAGTGGTGCGCGACGCTGGAGTACGCGCCCGCGCGGCTGACGCTCCGCGACCCCGCGCAGTGTTCGGCGCCCTCCGGCGCTTACGCTTCATTGCGTGCTGAGTGGACACCGCAGGGACTGCTGCTGCCCGCGCATCTCACGTTCGCCAACGGCCACACCGCCGCCGCTCTGCTCCACCTCGACACGGGCAGCGACATCACGCTGCTGCTAAACACGCGGTTTCGCGGGCCTGCCGGTCTGGACCAGAAGCCTTCCTCGGCGCAGGAGTCCCATGGGGCGGGCGTGAACGGTGGCTACACCACCGATGTGCTGCCGATCGCCAAGGTCGATATCGACGGCCAGCTGCAGTTCGCTCCCGGCAAAGACGCCATGATCGCCATCGCCCACGCGGGAGCCTTTACCACAGTGCACTGGTGGGAGGGACCGTCGGCGGTGAAGGTCAATCGCGACGGCGTCCTTGGGAATGCTCTGCTCGACCGCTTCTGCTGGACGTTCGATCCCGGCGCCCAACGGGTATACGTAGTGCCGGCCGGCGCAGGATGAGCCCCTATCGTCCCTGCCCGATTCCGGACTCGACCCGGGAAATTGTCTCCTGCTTACGCGGGATCGCTGGCTCTCGCGCTATGATCTGGCGTTGTGCCGGCGCGCACCGCAAAGCCTTCGGCATCAGGATCACCCAGGGCACCACGGTCGAGGAGAAGTTCTGCCGCAGGGCGGGATTGGCAAACGGCGGTGCGTGGTCCCCTGCCAGCACAAACACAGTTGGCCGCTCCGTGGCCTCCCCGGCAGCCCGGGCCACGCTGGCATGCAGAGCATGGATCAGCCGGAACCAGGAGCACAAAGCGCTCGATTGAGCGAGGGCCGGACGGCTTGCGCAGAGATCGTCGACGGGAAGCTGCGGATTCAGCGGCAGTGGAATATGCGAATTCAGCGTCACCCAGTACACGAAGTGCGGCTGTGCGCTCGGCTCCGCCAGCAGTTCTTTACCGATCCACCCGGCAATCGAAGGATCGCAGATGCCGGGAAAGGCTCCCGGACACTCAGGCAGACCCACGCGCGACAGGTCCGGCGCAAACCACGTCGCCTGAAATCCCAGCCGCTTGTACCAGTCGACCCGCTGGAACATGTTCCCCACGTAACCGTGTACGGCGTAGGTCGTGTAGCCGCTGGCCGCGAATTCTTCCGGCAGGCATCCCGCACTCTGGAGCGCGGAGATGTGCAGAACTCCGAAGCCAAGATGGGTGTGACACAATTCCCTCACTTCACCGGGAACGGTCATCCCGTCGAATGGCGCCGTCCCGTACCTCACGTCGTAGGTGGCCTCGATCCGCGCATCGTCATATGACGAGGTCAGCATGTTCGCCAGATGCGGATCGGTCATCAGACCCCAGGACTCCACCAGAACCACCACTACATCCGGTTTCACGGTCCGCGCCCTGTCCCGCAGCAAGGACATCATGGCCGACGTAGCCGACGGCATGAATGAAGAGTCTTTCCTTCGCGCCTGCGCTTCCGGCGATCCGCTGAGGAAGTCCCGCACGCCAATCGCGATCCACGGGCTCAGCGTCAGCCGCTGCGGGGCGGTCTGCACCGCGGTACGCAGAAGAGGATTTTGCCCATCCCACAGGTCCACGGCAGAAAACAGGACCACCATCGCGAGCAGGATCAATGCTGCTCTCCAGCGACGGCGGGGCCGCCGGACGGCAAAGGCGACCATGGCGGCAATGGCCACAGACGCTGCGGCTGCGATCGTCATTTGTTCCTTGCGAGTTGCCGGGATATCTCCCAGCGATCGCATCGTCGTCAGCAAATCAACAAAGCGGATCTGGAACGAGTAGCAGACCTCGTAAGCGAAAGCTCCGCCAATCTCCAGGAGCAGCAGCAGAAAGATCAGCAGACGGGGAAGAAACACGCTGCAGGCGCCTACCAGCAGGCACTCTATGTTGATGAGACCATGGGGGACGAGCGTCAGCTTGTGCCGAAGAACGAGCAGCGGCAGATTGGGAAGAATCAGCCAGGCAAGCGGCGTAAGGCTGTCCTGCTCCAGCCGCCGCATGATCGAAAGAGTGGTTCGCCGCTCCGCGGCGGCGGGTTGGAGTGGGAGGGAGAGGAGGCCCATGTTTACCGTACTCTGCGCCTGAACTTACGAACTGCGCCGGTTGGCCGGCGTCAGAACGCATCCGCAGAATGACTTTCGCTTGCTACCGTAGGTTCATCCGGTCTCAGGAACAAGGGGGTTTCGGTACCTCCGGAACCTTCTGAGACGCGCCGCGTGGTTACACCCGTAATGAATGCCGCCCGCATTTTTTTGCAGACCTGCGATTCACCCGGAAAGACAACCCTAACCCCCGCCTGCTACCCTGTCGGGTTTCGCATCTCACCCCGCGAGTTCTCATGACAGCCACCGCGCCATCCGCCCCCGCATCCACCTTTCCCTTCACTCTCACCGAGGACCAGGAAGCGCTGCGACGGGAGATTCGTGACTTTGCCGCGCGCGAGATCGCGCCGAACGTGCTCCGCTGGGACGAGGCTTCGGAGTTCCCCATGGAGGTCGTCAAGCAGTTGGGGGCCATGGGTCTGCTGGGCGTCATCTTTCCGCCCGAATACGGTGGCGCCGGTCTCGGGTATGTTGACTACATGCTGGCGATCGAGGAGTTGTCGGCTGTGGACGGTTCGATTGGCATCATTGTGGCCGCGCACAATTCGCTTTGCACGAATCACATCTTTCTGGCTGGGTCGGAGGCGCAGAAGAAGAAGTATCTGCCGAAGCTGACGACCGGTGAGCATCTGGGGGCGTGGGGTTTGACGGAACCGGGGTCTGGTTCCGATGCCTCAGCGGCGCGGACCACGGCCGTCTTTAAAGGGAATCACTACGTCCTGAACGGCACGAAGACGTTTATCACGAACGGGCACTATGCGGACGTATCGGTGATCATCGCGGTTACAAATAAGGAGGAAGGCACGCACGGATTGTCGGCGTTCATCGTCGAGAAGGGCATGCCTGGCTTCCGGGCGGGCAAGAAGGAGAACAAGCTCGGGCTGCGGGCGAGCGACACGTCGGAGCTGATCTTCGAGGACTGCGCTGTTCCGGCGGAGAATCTGCTGGGCAAGGAGGGCGAGGGCTTCATCGACGCCATGCGCACGCTGGACGGGGGACGGATCTCGATTGCGGCGCTGTCGCTGGGGATTGCGAAGGGCGCGCTGGACGCCTCGGTCAGTTACGTCAAGCAACGCCGCCAGTTTGGGAAGGCAATTGCCGAGTTTCAGGGGATCCAGTGGAAGCTCGCCGATATGGCCACGGAACTGGACGCAGCCCGGCTGCTGACGCTGCGCGCGGCGGTGCTGAAGGACGCAGGCCAGCGCGTCACGCAGGAATCCGCCATGGCGAAACTCTACGCGAGCGAAGTCGCCGTGAGAATCTGCAACGAAGCCGTGCAGCTGCACGGTGGGTACGGGTTCATCAAGGATTATCCGGTGGAGAAGTTCTATCGCGACGTGAAGCTGTGCACGATTGGAGAGGGGACGAGCGAGATTCAGCGGATGGTGATCGGGCGGGAGATTCTGAAGGTGCATCCGTCGCGGGGGTGAGGCGCGAGCGGAATCTGCCCTTTGTTCGGCCGATCAATCTTTCTTCTCGACCCCCGAATTTTTGTCTCCGGAGAAATTCTTCCGTTCCGGTCGCGCCCATTTCGTCGTACGATAGTTCCACTTCACCCCCGGACGCCCCCAACAACCTAAGAGGAGTTTCCTGATGCGCGGAACCACGATCCGTCTCTGGGCCCTTTTCATTCCGATCCTGGCTGGCTGTGCACTGGCGCGCGGCCAGGAGCTAACCCCTGACGCGGCCAAAGCCATGCTTGACCAGCAGGGAGCGGGCACCAACGCCAGCGATTTCACCCTGACCCAGGATCAGGCCCACGCCCTCACCGCCCTCAGTCCCGACCTCCTGGCGCAGCTACAGATTCAGGCCAACCAGCCCTGCCTGCCCAATCCTGGTGACAAGCGCGTGCAGCGTCACCAGTTCGCTGCCTGCCAGGGCATCTTCCCTACCGGAATCTCCGACCAGAACCCGGGGGTGTACCTGAAAGTGGGACGTATCTTTCACTGGCACATCGTGGAGATCAGCGGGATCGTCGATCCCACGGAGGATCACAGCCAGCGTCTGGTCGGCTACACCTGGGAGTACGACTTCTCCGGCCTTCCTGCGGATTTGCAGAAGGTCCTGAGCCAGGGCTCGCGCCACGAAGGACACTCGCTGTTCCAGATGGACGGCGGCACCTGGAAGTGGATGGCCTACCAGTAGGCGTTCCGGTGGATCAGTCCACGGACGCGGTCAAACGCAGGCCGATGCCCAGAGATTGGTCGCCAGCTGCCTGATTCCTCATCGTCAGAGCCCATGCTCTTCGAGGTACTTCTCCACCTCAAGAGCCGCCATGCAGCCGGTTCCCGCTGCCGTGATCGCCTGCCGGTAGCGCCGGTCCTGGACGTCGCCGCACGCGAAGACACCCGGAACACGCGTGAACACATAGCTGTGCGTCTTGATGTAACCGTCCTCGTCGAGATCGAGTTGTCCGGCGAACATCGCTGCGTTCGGGATGTGCCCGATGCCGAGAAACACTCCGCTGACGCGGAGATCCGACTCGACGCCGGTCATCGTATCGAGCAACCGAAGGCCCGTGACTTCTTTCTGCTCGACGCCCAGAACCTCTTTGATCGTTGCGTTGGTCAGGAAATGGATCTTCGGGTGTGCGATGGCACGATCGAGCATGATGCGCGAGGCGCGGAACTGCTCGCGCCGATGGATCAGGGTGACTTTGCTTGCGAAGCGGGTGAGAAACAGCGCCTCTTCCATCGCCGAGTC
>PMAM01000295.1:0-10852 GCA_003152595.1 Acidobacterium sp. | reverse complement strand
CGCGAGGCCTGCTTGCGCATGTTCTCGATCAGCTCCGGACCCTGGATGCCTTCCGGCCAGCCAGGAAAGTTCTCCACCAGGGTCGTGATCGACAGTTGCCCGCCGGGCTCATGCCCCTCGATCACCAGCGGATGGAGGTTGGCGCGTGCTGTGTAGATAGCGGCGGTGAGCCCGGCGCAACCCGAGCCGATGATGACGGTGTCGCGAATGTTGTCTGCCATGTGCCTGAACTTTCAAATTGTACCTGCGCGGCGGCTCTGAAACCGCCGGCCGTAGGCGGGCGAGCGCACGTTCCTGAAATGGAACGGCGCGCTCGCACTGTCCCGAACTGAAATGATGCCCCACGGTCCGCATTCGATTCTTTCGCCGGTGGCGCTCGCGGCGTGTGGGAATGGAAGCGGGAGCCGCCAGGCGCGTTTCTGTGGCTGCTTCCGGAGGCCCCCCGATGCGGCGTATACCGGGTTCCGAAGGCTGCGCAGAATCGCCGGATCGAAGGTCCAACCTTCTCGTTCTCCTGGCGCTGGTCTTTCTCTTCGCCTTGCAGATCGCTCACGCCGGAGGGCCGCGCTGGGTCGGCGGGTCGAGCTATTTTGATTCATCGGTTAAAGGCCAGCGCATCGTGTGGGCCAATGGTCAGGTCACTTATTTCACCGATCTCGGCAACCTGAGCGCGATGATCAGCCCGGCGCAGGCCAACGCCATGGTTGCGACGGCCGCAGCGGTCTGGAGCAGCGTGCCCACGGCTGCGGTGTCCATCCAGAGCGGCGGCAGCCTCGCCGAAGATGTGAACGGAATGAATGTCACGGGTGGCGCCAACGGCGTCACGATGCCGGCCGATATTGAGGCCGCAGCAACGAATTTTCCGGTTGCCGTTGTTTACGACGCAGACGGTTCGGTGATCGACGCGCTCGATGGTGCCGGCGCCAGTTCGCCGCTCGTGTGCCAGAACGACGGAGTCATTGTGTCGGTCGACAATTTGGCGCCGAGCGGCAACATCATTCATGCTCTGATTCTCGTCAACGGGCTCTGCGCCACAACCGCCGATCAGGTCGCCAACCTGCAGTACGAGCTGATCCGCGGGTTTGGCCGGGTTCTTGGTCTGGACTGGTCGCAGACGAATGAAGAGATGTTCGACACGGGTGAGTTCAGCACCGGAGGCATGACGGGCTGGCCCGTGATGCATCCTATCGAGCGGCTGTGCAACGGGGGCGCGGGTGAGTGCTTCTCCAACCCAACACAATTACGCAACGACGACATCGCCGCGCTGAACCGGCTTTATCCTGTCACGGCCGCCAACATCGCCAGCTTTCCTGGGAAGACCGTCACTGCTTCGGCGACGATCTCAGTGCGAGGCACTATCCAGTTTCCCGGCGGCCAGGGAATGCAGGGCGTGAACGTTGTGCTCCAACCGCTCGCAAACGGACTGCCCGATCTGCGCTACACGGTGACGGCAGTGAGCGGGGTGTACTTCCAGGGCAATGCCGGCAATTCGGTGACGGGTTTCGTGGATGCATCCGGCAACCTGCTGAATCGCTTCGGCAGCGACGATCCGACGCTCGAAGGATATTTTGATCTGAGCGGCGTTCCCCTGCCGCCGGGTGCAACGTCCGCGCAGTATCAGTTGACGTTTGAGGCTCTGAACCCGCTGTATTCGGGGAGTTCATCAGTCGGCCCCTACACCACGGGCGAGGTCAGCCCCTCCGGGACAATGCCGGTGATTCAGCTCGGCACCTTGAGCGCCGGATCGGCCGTCACGCAGAACGTGGAGATCGACGATGCGGACCTGGCAGCGAGTGAAGCCGACGGACCTGAAGGCTCGCCGGTGACAGTTCCCGTCACCGGCGAGTGGACGGGCGGCTGACTGGCTACGCACATTCGGCATGGTTCCAGTGGTGGGCTCGCGGAGGGCGCCAGTTCACAGTGGAAGCGGTTGCGCTGGACGAGAACGGCATACCAACGGATGACAAGGCTCAGGTGGTACTCGGCGCCTGGAACGGGACCGATGATTCCGGAACCGCGCCGGTCACGGGAACCGCGCAGCCCTTCAACGGTAACGAGGCCGGTTTGACCACGCTTCCGGTGCTCACCATCGCCGACAGCGAAGTGCGCATCGGCCTGGCTGATCTGCGCGGCGACGGGCGGCCCGACTATGCGTATCTTGGTCGGATTCTCTAGGCGGACAGCGTCACACCGGCTCGGCTGCCGGTGAATGGCGGGCAGATGGTGATTCATGGGATGGGATTCCGAGCGGGGATGATGGTGACGGTGAATGGCGTCGGGGCGCCAGTGAGCGAAGTGACGCCGACCACGATTGTTGCGATGGCTCCGGCCTCGGGCGTCGCGACGGGGACGGCGATCGTGCAGGTCGAGGATCTGCAGACGCTGGGAGTTGCGGCCATCAACACGGGCGTGAGCTATGATGCCGAGTCCGATGATGCGATTGGGCTGATTGCGGCGCCGATGGGAGCGGTTCCGATTGGGGTACCACAACCGGTCACGGTGCGAGCGATCAACGTTACGAGCCAGACCCTGGCGCCGGGCGTGACGGTGACGTTTGCAGTCACGCAGGGCGCGGCGGCACTCAGTTGTGGGCAGAGTTCATGCAGCGTGGTGACCGCTGGGGATGGGACGGCGACGCTGTTCATCACTCCGACTTCAACCGCACTGGCGCAGGTTACGGCTTCGCTGACGAGCGCGAACAGCGTCGTCACTGAGTTCGCGGGTACAACACCGCCCTTGATCGCGGCTCTTACGCCGAACCTCTTCGTTGCTTTTGGGGCGATCGTGGAGTGGCCGGTGCAGGCGCTGGTGCTCAACGGTTCGGGCGCTGTTCTGGCGGGGCAGGCTGTAACGTGGACGGGCAGCGCGGGAATCAGCGTAGCGAGCGGGCAAAGTATCAGCGATGCAAGCGGGCTCGTCAGCAACCAGCTTTCGGTCGGGTCGTTCATCGAGAGCGTCAACGCGACGGCGAGCGCGTGTCTGGCGGGAACGACGAACTGCGTCACGTTCACGGTCACGCCGGTGCATCCCGAAACAGCAACCCTGGCGACGTGGAGTGGAACATCGCAGTACATCGCTGTAGGCCAGACATTCGCACCGGCTGTGCTGCGGGTTACGGATCAGTTCGGGCATCCGCTGGCCGGAGCGAACGTGACGCTTGCCGAGATGCTCGTCGGATGGACCGAACCGTGTCCGGTCCAGGGAACGTGTCCGCCGGCGCCGGTCCTGGGTCAGCAAATTATTCAGGCGACTTCGGACATCAACGGCCTGGCGACTCTGACGCCGCTCTCCGGCGATGGCGTGGCGGGTCGGCTGCTGGTGTTGGCGGCGACAGGGGATGCGACGCTGACCTTTGAACTCGAGCAACACCCGTGAAGCGGCATCCCTGGTTGTCGCGCACTCCGGAGGAGTTTGGCCGCACAGCTGGCTTTACGCGAGTGCGGAAGGCGGATAGTCTCAGGGGAAATTGCTTCTGTTGAGGTCCGCGATCCTGACTCGTCCTTTTTTCTATTCCGAGACTGAGAAGATTTTGTCCGTCGAAGGCGTCAAAATGGAGCAAGTGGCGCGGCGCTACGGGACTCCGCTGTACGTTTATTCCTCCGAACACATCCTGGAGCGACTCGCGCTGTTCGAGCAGGCGTTCTCAGTTGTTCCTCATCTGGTCTGCTACGCGGTGAAGGCCAACTCAACGCTGGCGATCCTGAAGATGCTGGCGCAGAAAGGCTGCGGCTTCGATGTTGTGTCGGGAGGCGAGCTGGAGCGCGTGCTCGCGGTGGATCGCGCAGCGGCGGAGCGGGTGGTGTTTTCCGGCGTCGGCAAGACTGCCTCTGAAATGGACCTGGCCCTGCGGGCTGGCATCCTGGTTTTTAACGTCGAAGGCGAGGAGGAGCTGGAGCTGCTCGCAGAACGCGCGGCAAAGCTGCGGGGCAAAGCTCGCTTTGCGCTGCGCGTGAATCCGGACGTTTTCGCGGAGACTCATCCTTACATCTCGACCGGCATGCGGGAGCATAAGTTCGGGATCGATATTCGGCGCGCGCGAGCTGTGTACAGGAAAGGCGGCAAATATCTTGAACCGGCCGGCGTGAGCGTTCACATCGGCTCGCAGATTCGCAGCGCCGATCCGTTTGGCGCGGCGGCGGAGCGGGTGGTGCGGCTGATCGCGGATCTGCGGCAGGATGGGCACGCGATCCGGTATGCCGATCTCGGCGGCGGCCTCGGCGTGGAGTACCACCCGGACAAAGCTTTCGACGCAGCGGAGAAGGTGCGGCAGTACGCGGAGGCGCTGATTCCTCCGGTGCAGAAGGCGGGAGGGCTGACGCTGCTGTTAGAACCTGGGCGTTTTCTGGTAGCGCAGGCGGGGGCGCTGCTGGCGCGCGTGCTGTACGTGAAAAAGAATGGCGCGAAGACGTTTGTGATTACCGATGCCGCGATGAACGATCTGATCCGGCCCGCTCTCTATCAGGCGTATCACGAGATCGTGCCGGTGCAGAAGCCCCGGTCTGCGCGGAAGACGATCGTGGATGTGGTAGGGCCGGTGTGCGAGACGGGCGATTTTCTCGCGCGCGACCGCGAACTGCCCACGTTGCGACAGGGCGACCTGGTGGCGATCCTCGATGCGGGTGCTTACGGGATGTCGCTGGCGTCGAACTACAACACGCGGCCGCGTCCGGCGGAGGTTTTGGTTCGCGGACGCAGAGCACAGCTGATCCGGCGCCGGGAGTCCATGCACGACATGCTGCAGACGGAACGCAACGGTTCGCCGTTCTGATATTTTGGTTCGTCGCCCAATCGATGCGATTGGCGACGGAGGCGACCGATGCTTTTTCGTGGGAAATTCCTGGGTGCAGCGCTGTCTGCGTTATGTCTGGTCCTGGCTGTATCCGCGAAGGCGGACGACCTGACGATCAAGACGGACAAGGGCAAGGTTCACGGCAAGAAGAGCGACGACGGCCAGGTCCGTATCTTCCTGGGGATTCCGTACGGAGCGCCGCCAGTTGGGCCACTGCGCTGGAAGCCGCCGCAACCGGCCGCCAAGTGGTCGAGCGTGCACGAGGCGACCGACTTCGGTTCGCGCTGCATGCAGCCGGATATCTACCACGACATGCATTTTCGCGATCCGGGCAAGAGCGAAGATTGCCTGAACCTGAACGTGTGGACGCCCGCCAAAGATAAGCACGCGAAGTTGCCGGTGATGGTGTGGGTCTACGGCGGCGGTTTTGTGGCGGGCGCGACATCGGAGCCGCGGCAGGACGGGCAGTATCTGGCGCACAAGGGAGTCGTCGTTGTCTCGATGGATTACCGGCTCGGGATCTTCGGATTCTTCGTGCACCCGGATCTGGCGGCGGAGTCGCCGCAGCATGCCGCGGGCAACTACGGGCTGATGGATCAGACGGCGGCGTTGCAGTGGGTGAAGAAGAACATCGCCGCGTTTGGNNGTGAGCGCGCAGATGGCGTCGCCGCTGGCGCAGGGGCTGTTCGAGCGTGCGATCGGCGAGAGCGGGGCGGCGTTCGCCAGCCGCGGATTGTCGTTCGAGCCGCTGGCGGATCGGGAAAAGAGCGACCCGGCGTGGGCGATGGCAACGTTCGGGACATCGGATCTGGCGGCGCTGCGGGCAATGAGCGCGCAGGACCTGATGCAGAAGATGGGGGCAGCAGCCGCGGCGAGGGCGCCGGGTACTCCTCCCACGCGCGCGGGCAACGCTCCGGATATCGATGGGTATTTCCTGCCGGAGAGCGTGCCGCAGATCTTTAAGGAGAACAAGCAGGCGCACGTGCCGCTGCTTGCCGGATGGAATCGGGACGAGCCGAGCGCACTGGCGGTGAATTCTCCTGAGCCACCGACGGTACAGAGTTTTCAGGAACTGGCGCAGAAGGATTTTGGGGAGCAGGCGCTTGAGTTTCTGAAGGTGTATCCGGCGACTACGGATGCGGAAGCGGTGCGTTCGGCGATCGATTACAGCGGAGCGCGCTTTTTGACGCTGGCGACGTGGGAATGGCTGGAGGCGCAGGTGGCCGCCGGCGGCACGGCGTATCGCTATCACTTCGAGCGGCCGGCGCCGGCGGACAAGTATCATCCGGCGGGATCGGGGGCGTTCCACTCCGATGAGATTGAGTATGTGTTCGGCACGCTCGACTCGCGGCCGGAGGCGGTGTGGCAGCCAGAGGATAAGAAGCTCAGCGAACTGATGCAAACCTACTGGACGAACTTCGCGCGGACAGGCGATCCCAATGGAGGCGAGGCGCCCAAATGGCCGCAATACAATGCGGCGGACGGCTGGCAGGTGATGCATCTGGACGTGGACTCGCATGCGGCGCCGGATGATCATCGCGACCAGTGGCTGTTCCTGCAGGGAGCGTGGCAAGCAGGGAGTAGCCGTCGCCGATAGGGAATAGCGCTAGCGGAGCTGCTGGAGCAACTGGTCGCGGTGGGGAGCGAGCACCTGCTGCAGCGGTCCGACCGCGGTAACGCGGCCGGTTTCGAGACAGACGACTTCAGCAGGCAGGCGCCAGATTTCAGCGAGGTCGTGCGAGACGTAGACGACGCGGACCTGGCCCGACACCTGGAGCGAGAGCAGGCGCGCGAGGATGTCGCGCGCCGAAGCGTCATCAAGGCCGGCAAGAGGCTCGTCGAGAAGTAGCAAGTCAGGCGCCGGCGCTAAGGCGCGGGCGAGGGCAATGCGCTTACGCTCTCCACCGGAGAGTTGCGGTGCCGGCTGATCGGCGAGCGACTCGGCTCCGAAGAGGCGGAGCATCTCGTCCACGCGGGCTGCGCGCTGGTCGCAGTCCAGGTGACGAATGCCGAAAGCGACGTTCTGGCGCGCTGTGAAGTGCGGGAAGAGCGCGGGCTGCTGCGTGACGAATCCGATGGAGCGCTTGCCGGCGGGAACGCTGAGGTTGGCGGCGGTATCGAGGAGCGTCCGGCCGCCGAGGTGGACGCGACCGGAGGTGGGCTCGACGAGGCCGGCAAGGATGCGGAGGAGCGTTGTCTTGCCCGCGCCGGACGGGCCAAAGATGACGGTCCACGGCTGTGTGAGGGAGAACGCGGCGTCGAGGGTGAATCGGCCCTGGCGATGCCGGATCGCGATGTCAGCCACGGGATGCTTCCTCGGTGGAGCGGTGGGCGTAGAGGAGCACAAGCGCGAGGACAGCGACGCCGATGAGCACGAGTGAAGTGCGGTTCGCAGCGGCGTAAGAGAATTCCTGGACCTGATCGTAGATGGCGATGGAAAGGGTGCGCGTGGCGCCAGGAATATCGCCTCCGATCATGAGCACCACGCCGAATTCGCCGACGGTGTGGGTGAAGCAGAGCGCTGCGGCCGCGACGAGGGAGTGCGTCGAGAGCGGGAGCAGCACCGAGGTAAGGGTGCGGAAGCGTCCGGCGCCGAGAAGGCGCGCCTGCTCGAGCAGCGCTGTATCCACCGAGCGAAAACCCGCTGCGAGCGGCTGAACGGCGAAGGGTAGCGAGTAGAGCACCGAGCCGACGACGAGTCCGGAGAACGAAAAGGCCAGCGGATGGCCGAGCAGGTGAGCGGTGACTCGGCCGAAAGCGGTGCGGGGTCCAAGAAGGATGAGCAGATAAAAGCCGAGGACGGTGGGCGGAAGCAGGATGGGCAGCGTCGTGATGGCTTCGACGAGGGGACGAACGCGCGTGCGTGTGGAGGCGAGCCAGTACGCAAGTGGAATGCCGAGGGCGAACAGCACCACGGTGGTGGTGGCGGCGAGACGCAGGGTGAGACCGAGTGCCTGAAGGTCCATTCAGCGAACGGGCTCGAGGCCTTCGGCGGCGAGAGTCTGCCGGGTGGCTGGTTGCGCGAGGAAGTCGAGAAACCGGTGGGCAGCGGAAGAAGCGGCGCTGGCGCGAATGACGACCGCGCCCTGGAGGATGGGCGGGTAGTCTTCGTTGGGAACGCGAATGAAGTGGCCGCTGGCGCGGAGGCGCGGCGTGAGGGCGGAGGTGAGAGAGATGAATCCAGCCTGGGCGTTGCCGGAGTCGGCGTACTGTGCGACCTGCGCGATGTTTTCAGCGACCACGAGTTTCGGGCGAAGGCTGTCGTAGAAGCCGGTGTGCTCGAGGGCGGCCTGAGCGGCGCGTCCGTAGGGGGCGTGTTCGGGGTTGGCGATGGCAATGGTTTTGACCGCCGGGTCGCGGAGGGCGGCAAGGGAGAGGGTGTTGAGGCCTGAGTCGTTGCGGGTCCAGAGAACCAGAGCGCCACGGGCATAGGGGGTGGGCTGCGACTCTTCGGCGCGACCGGCATCGATGACGCGCTGCGGGAAGGACAGGTCGGCGGCAAGGAAAAGATCGAACGGGGCGCCATCGATAATCTGCGCCGCGAGTGTCGCCGAGGATTGATACGAAGCTTCGGCGCGGATGCCGGTTTGCTGCTGGAACTGGGTCAGCAATGCAGGCAGCAGGGGCTGGAGGTCGGCTGCAGCTGCGATGCGCAGGGTGGTTGCGGGCTGCGCGAGTTTCTGTGCAGAGGCGGTGACGCCGGGCAAAGCGAACAAGATCAGCGTAAGAAGGAGAGCTTTCAGAGTTTGCTCAGGGGCTAAAGCCCGGCTCCGCTTCTGAGGCTGAACGGCACGGCCGAAGCCGTGCCCCTGCGAAGCAGAATTGCCGAGGCCACGATCAGACACGGAGCACCATCACTTCGGTCGATTTGATCAGCGCGGCGACGGTTTCGCCTTTCTTGAGGCGCATCTCGCGCGCCGCGTCGGAGGTGATGATGGAGGTGATGATCTGGCCGCCGATGGAGAGGCGCACCTGAGCGAGCAGGCCTTCGATTTTGAGGTCGACGATGCGGCCGACCAGCTGATTGCGGCCGCTGACCGTACGCATCATCTGGCGCTTTGGGGTTTCCGGGCGTTTCGCTTTGAAGAGCAGAGCATCGAGCTCGGACTCGGGGATGCGATAGTGCCCGCCCGGGGTTTTGATGGCTTTGAGCTTGCCGCGGTAGAGCCACTGCTTGATGGCCGCATACGAGATGCCGAGCCGCATGGCGGCTTCGCGCGGTGTCAGGAGAGGCGCCATTCGGCGATTTTAGACGAAAATGTACGTTTTCTGCAGGTGAAACCAGACGATATTGAATCAGTACCGGCCTGCGCTCCGAAGGAAGAGCTCTGCAGAGAAGCCGTGAGGCAGAGTTGGGGTGGGTCCTTTCAAAAGGGATTCAGGTGAGATAACGAAGGACGGGCGGCGCGGGGGAGTCCGGGGTTGTAGCCTTAGATTGTTATGTCGCGACTTGCGCGGTTGATTCTCGGCCTGCTGGCGGGGCTTGCATTGCTGACGTGGGTGGCCTCGGGGGTGGTGGAGACCACGGCGCGGGAGTGGTTCGAGCGGGATGTGAGCGCGCGGGCGCATCTGTTTCTGACCGGGGCAAACCCCTCGCTGGCGCAGGCGTGGAACAATCCGCAGGAGCTGCACAGCGATCTGGTTGCGATTGCGCGCGACGAGCACGTGATGGCGACGGCGGCGTGTGGGGCGGATCTGAGCACGCGGGCGGCGACGGCGGCGTTTCCGGTTGAGTTCGACTGCGTTGAGGTCGGGCCGCGCATGCTGATCGACGCGCCGCGGGGAGGAGCGGAGCAGCCGTCGTTCCGGGAGTGGAGCACGATCGCGACGCTGCCGACCGGACGGGTGCACGTGAGCGCGATGCCGGTGCGGGCGAATGGGCAGGAACTGGGATTCGCGATTCTGGTACAGGACCTGGGGTATATCGAGAAGCGGGAAGACCGGGCGCGGACTTTTCTTATTGCAATTTCGGTGCTGCTGGCGATCACGGCGTTTGGGGTACCGCTGGTGGCGGCGCGGCGGGCGCGGCACGACTGGAGCCTGGAGCTGCGGCGGCTGCTGCGCGGCGGCGGCAGGGGCCGGCGGGAGTTTCAGCCGATTCTGAGCGACCTGCGCGAGCTGGTGGGGCGCATGTCGAGCGAGCAGCAAGAGATTCCGGGGCAATGGACAGCGGCCAGCCTGAAGCAGACGCTGAATCGGCATCTGCATGGAGAGCAGATTGTGCTCCTGGCGAACCGGGAGCCGTATGTTCACGAGCGCATGCCGGACGGGCGAATCGAGGTGCAGCATCCGGCGAGTGGTCTGGTGACGGCTCTGGAGCCGGTGATGCGGGCCTGCTCGGGGGTGTGGGTGGCGCACGGGAGCGGGAGCGCGGATCGGGAGACGGTGGATCGGGAGGACCGGGTTGGCGTGCCTCCAGGGGAGGAATCGTACCGGCTGCGGCGGGTGTGGCTGAGCGAAGAGGAGCAGCAGGGGTACTACTACGGCTTCTCGAACGAAGGGCTGTGGCCGCTGTGCCATGTGGCGGACGCACGGCCTGTCTTCCGCCTGGAAGACTGGCGGCAATATCAGGCAGTGAACCAGAAGTTCGCCGATGCGGTGTGCAGAGAGGTGGACACGCGCGACCCGATCGTTTTGGTGCAGGATTATCACTTCGCGCTGGCGCCCGCGATGATCCGAAGGCGGCTGCCGGCGGCGACGATTCTGAGCTTTTGGCATATTCCGTGGCCCAACGGGGAACGGATGGGCATTTGTCCATGGCGCGACGAGCTGCTGCAGGGATTGATGGGGAGCAGCATCCTGGGATTTCAAACGCATCAGCACTGCAACAACTTTCTGGACACGGTGGACCGGTATCTGGAGGCGCGCATCGACCGGGAAAACAACGCGGTGATTATGCAGGGGCACACCACGCTGATCCGGCCGTATCCAATCGCGATCGAATGGCCGAACCACTGGGTGGAGACGGCACCAGGCATCGAGGAATGCCGTGCGCAGGTATGGCGCGACTGGGGGCTGAAGCCGAACGCGCTGCTGGGTGCGGGTGTGGATCGGCTGGACTAT
>PMAM01000195.1 GCA_003152595.1 Acidobacterium sp. | reverse complement strand
GGACCGAAGTTGTGGTACGCGACCTGTTCGAAGTCGCGGCCGCGGCCGGCCATACCGCGGTTATCGACGTGGAGAACCGCGAAGCCGTGCTCAGCGAGGAGCTGGTCAAAGAGAAAGTGCTTGCCACCCCAGCGGTCTTTGATGGTGCCGGCTCCGGGACCACCGTAGGGATTCACAATAAGGGGAACGCTTTGCGGGGCGCGGTCGCCGGCAGGCAGAAGGATAGTGCCGTAGAGGGTGGTGATCTTGTCGGAAGCGGTGAGCTCGAGCGGCTGCGGCGCGAGGATGGTGTGGTTCTGCATGGGTTTCGAACGCCAGAAGGGCGTGCAGTTGACCGATGCCGGGGACGAAGTTGAGAAACAGGCTGTGACGGTGGGTGGCTCGAGCAGGCTGGAGTACGTATCGATGAAGGAGCCGCCGCGCGGTGAGAAGACGGGATCGTGGAAGCCGGTTTCCTGAGAGATCTGGCGGCGGTTGCCGCCATCGAACTGGGTCGCCCAGATCTGCTGCTGGCGCGGGTCGCCCTGGCTGGAGAGGTACCACAGGGTCTGGGTGCTTTCGTCGATGGCTTTGATCGCGGCCACGTCGTAGTTGCCGCTCTCCACCTGGTTGGCGAGCTGAGCGAGCGTGGTGAGCGGGTTGTTGGGATCGAAGGTGTAGCGGTAGATGTGGGTGTAGCCGTCGCGCCAGCTCAGGATGAAGAAGGTGTGATCGCCGACGAACTTCACGTCGTAGGTCATGGTGAAGTACTTCGGGTCGGACTGCTGGAGGACGCGGCGAATGTCGCCGGAGCGGACGTCGGCGAACCAGAGGTCGAGGCGCTGATGATTGCGGGAAAGGGTCTCGACCCAGACGGTGTGGGGATTGACCCAGCCGAAGCGCGGGATGTAGTCGTTGCCGGAATCGATGGGGATTTTGAGCCAACGGGTGGCGCCGCCGCCAGCGCTGACGATGCCGACGCGGACAGCGGGATTGGGATCGCCGGGCTGCGGGTAGCGCTGCATATCGACGGTGGCATGAACGGGGATCCAGTCGACCAGCGGATATTGAGGGACGGCGGCCTCGTTCATCTGCAGGTAGACGATCTCGCGAGAGTCGGGTGACCAGAAGTAGTTGCTGCGGACGTCGAGCTCCTCGAGGTAGACCCAGTCGGCGGCGCCGTTGAGGACGTTGGGATCGGTGGAGGTGGTGAGAGCGGTGGGCTGTACGGAGCCATCGACGCGCTGCACGTAGAGATTGCCGTCACGCAGGTACGAGAGCAGCTGACCGTTGGGCGAGAATTTCGGGTCGTCACCGGACATCGCGCCGGAGTTGCCGATCTGGACGCCGGTGCCGGTTTTTGGAGTGAACAGCCAGAGAGAGCCGTTGGTGTCGAAGAGGAGGTGCTCGGAGTCCGGAGTCCAGATGTAGTCGGGCTGGTCGTAGCGAGCGCGGTGGTCGCGGTCGCGCTCGGGAATGGAGGCATTGAGGAGCGCAGCGATTTTGTTGTAGGCGATGAGTCTTTTGGGCTTCGGGTCGGGGGACTGAATCTCGACGAGGTCGCCGGTAGCAGGATCGATCCAGGTGGCGGATTTGCCGTCGGGGGACCAGGAGATGCCTTCCGGTGGATCGCCGGTGAGAGAGCCGGGGTGTCCGAAGATTACCTGGATGGTCCAGGGGTCGGATTGAGCGCGCAGGGCCGCGAGGGAAAGGACCAACAAACAGAGGAGGAAGAAGCCGGAGCGAATCTTGCGCAGCAAACAGGTCTCCAGGAACAAACCCGGCTGTGGGCGGAGCCGGGATGATTTCGTGAAGGAGAATTCTAAACCTTTGGGGAGGAAAAACGGGACGAATCAGTGAGCTGCGGCGGGGCCGCCCGCCTTGCGCTTCTTCATGAGGAAGACGAGGGGGATCATGCAGACGGTGCCGATGGAGAGGATGGCGATGACGTCGAGGTAGGCGAGCTGGGTGCTCTGGCGGACGAGCTGCTGATAGAGGCTGCCCTGGGCGAGGGCGCGGGCCTGGGCGGGCGAGGCGGTGATTCCGCTTTGCTGCAGGTGGTTGGCGATGCCGGCAACGGACTGCCGGAACTGGAGGCTGGCGCCGTTGAAGTACATGGAGAGGCGATCCTGGTGATCCTGAGCGCGGCGGGCGAGGACGGTGACAAAAAAGGAGGTGCCGCAGCTGCCGCCGATGTTGCGGGCCAGATTCATGAGGCCGGAGACGTCGTTGTTCTTCTCGCGGGGAACGCCGGTGTAGGAGAGGGTGTTGATGGGGACGAAGAGGAAGGCGAGACCGGAGGCCTGGAAGACGCGCATCCACGCGATATAGGAGTAGCTGGCCTGGGTATCGATGGTGCGCAGCGCGTAGAGGGCGGCGGAGAGGATGGCGAATCCAATGGCGATGAGGTAGCGGTTGTCGACGCGGCCGACGAGGAAACCGACCAGGGGCATGAGGAAGAGGATGGCGATGCCACCGGGGGAGATGACGAGGCCGGCCTGCTCGGCGGTGTAGCCCATCATTTGCTGGACGAAGAGGGGGATGAGGACGGTGGTGCCGAAGAGGGTGAAGCCGAGGACGAACATGAGGAACGCGGAGATGGTGAAGTTCCGGTTGCGGAACATGGTGAGGTCGAGGATGGGGCGTTGACCGCGGCGGATCTGGGCGATTTCCCAAAAGATGAGAGTGACGAGGCTGGCGACGCAGAGGATGAAGAAGGTGGTGATGACGTGGGAGCCGAACCAGTCGTTCTCCTGGCCNNAGGACAAACTGCAGTGACCCGAAGCCGAGGGCGAGCAGCCCGAAGCCCATGTAGTCGAGGTTGAGGCCGCGCTTGCGCTGGGCGGCGACTTCCGCATGGATGTGGGGCGGATCTTCGACAATGCGTGAGGTGAGGATGAGGGAAACAATGGCGATGGGGACGTTGATGAAGAAGATCCAGCGCCAGGTGTAGTTGTCGGTGATCCAGCCGCCGAGCGTGGGGCCGATGGCGGGGGCGAGGACGACGGCCATACCGTAAACGGCGAAGGCCTGGCCGCGTTTGTGCGGCGGGAAGGTGTCCGCAAGGATGGCTTGCTCGCTGGGCTGCAGGCCGCCGCCGCCTGCTCCCTGGAGCACGCGGAAGAAGATGAGGAGTGGGAGCGAAGGCGCGAGGCCGCAGAGCATGGAGCTGATGCCGAAGAGGGCGACGCAGATCATGTAGAAGCGCTTGCGTCCGAGGAAGCCGACGAGGTAGGCGCTCATCGGGAGGATCACAGCGTTGGCGACGAGATAGGAGGTGAGGACCCAGGTGGCTTCGTCCTGCGAGGCGCCAAGGCCGCCAGCGATGTGGGGGAGGGCGACGTTGGCGATGGAGGTGTNNACGGTAAGCGCGACGGCCCACGGATTATGTTTGGGCTTCCAGTTGGCGTCGGGGTCCTGGGGCATGGATAAACGGTTGGAGGGTTAAGAGTAGCAGGAGGATGCAGGAAAAGTGGGGGGACGTGATTGAATGGGAGAAGACGGATTCACGCGTGAGAGTCACAGTGGACATTCCGGAAGCGGTCTACGCGACGCTGCGGGAGCAAGCGGCTGGCGCGGGCGTTTCGATGGATTCACTGATCGTGCAGGTGCTGGAACAGAGTTATCCGCTGGAACGCAAACGGCGCGAAGGCACGCGGGTGACCGGCCCGATGTTGCGCGGCAAAGGCAAGCTGGGACCGCGTTTTCCGGTGGATGAGAATCCGCACGATCTGATCTTTGGGTGATCCTGCCGTCTAACCATCCCTGAGACTGCCTTCCGACAGCGAAGCCGAGTGAAGGCAACGACTCTCAAATTACAATTCAATTTCTTGTCGCAGATCGCTGCTCTTTTGGTATGGATGAGTACGTAGCGATCTTCAATTCGTCGTCACTAAACGTGTCTACAAACAGGGGCGGCAATTGCTGATCAAGTTCATCCTGAAGGATACAAACACTCACCTTCTCATAGGTATTTATCCCAGACCCGCCCGATAGATGCCACACTTGAACCGTCACAGGCGGCAAGGATGCCGTTGCACATTTGGGATCGGGAAGGAAACTCCATTTCTCTTTAGGAATCGCCTCGATCAACCTGCTGAGGGCTTTACGATCCTGCTTCCGGCATGCCTGGACCAATTCGTCTGCAGCGCTCACCTTTACTCCTTTATTGGGATCGAGACGATTCTACTCGTGGTTCGGTACAGCGCTCCTCGGTGATATCCTGCAGATTCCGACGATGAAAACAAAATTAGAAGCGTTGATGCGCCTGCAGACCATTGATGGGGAGACGACGGAGCTGCGGGCCGCGATCGCGGCTTTGCCGAAGCGGCTGGCCGCGCTCGAAACGAAGCTGGCAGCGGAGAAGGCTGCCGTGGAGCAGGCGGGGAAGGCGCTGAAGGATGAAGAGGCGCTCAAGCGGCGGTTCGAGAGCGACCTCAAGGATCAGCAACAGAAGATCGTGAAGCTCCGCGATCAGATGTCGAATGTGAAGACGAACGAGGAGTATCGCGCGTTCCAGCACGAGATCGAATTTGCCGAAGCGGAGATCAAGAAGATCGAGGATTCCGAGCTGGAGAGCATGGAGCGCTCGGAGCAGCTGGAGCAAAAGCGGAAAGCCGCTGAAAACGATCTGAAGGACAGCATCCGGGCGGTCGAGATTGAGAAGGAAGACGCGCGGGCCGAGTCCGCCGAGCAGAAGAAGAAGCTCGAGGAGCTGACGCGGAGGCGGGCTAAGGAGCGGGCGCTGGTTCCGGAAGATCTGCTGCGGACCTATGATCGCGTGTCGACGTCGTCGCGGGGCACGGGGATCGCGTACGCGCAGGGGCAGCGGTGCGTGGGGTGCCACATGGGGATACGGCCGCAGATGTGGAACCAGATTCGCGCGGGAGAGGTGCTGGTGTGCGAGTCGTGCGGGCGGCTGCTGTATTACGATGCGGCGCGAGAGCCGCAGCCTGAGCCTGTGGCGGAGAAGCCGAAGCGGGGACGGAAGGCGCCGGCAGCCGGGGTGGAGTGATCGAAGCAGGGCACCGGGAACCGGGCGCAGGGCACCGTCCACTCCAAAACATAAAATAGATGTCGCATGAAGCGTGTCGCGATCGATACGGACGAGGTGCTGGCCGATACGCTGGCCGAGCATATTGCGCGCTATAACCGCGATCACGGCGAGGCGATCACCAAGGCCGACCTCGAGGGCAAGTGGCTGTGGGATATCGTGTCGATCGATCGGCACGAGCGGCTGGAGGGGTATCTGCGCTCGGAGGATTTCTTCGAGGACCTGCCGGTGATCGCGGACAGTCAGCACGTGCTGCGGGCGATGGCCGAGCGGTACGAGGTTTACATCGCAACGTCGGCGATGGAGTTTCCGAATTCCTTTGGGCCGAAGTATCGGTGGCTGCTGCGGCACTTCCCTTTTCTCGATCCGCGGCATTTTGTGTTCTGCGGGGACAAGAGCATTTTGAAGGCGGATTACCTGATCGACGATCAGCCGCGGAATCTGCGGGTGTTTGCGGGGAGAGGGATTCTGTTCACGGCTCCGCACAATTTGAACGTGAGCGGTTATACACGGGTGGATAACTGGGAGCAGGTGGGGAAGCTGTTTTTGGCGGACGGCGGAGTGAAGTAGGACAGGGCTCAGAGCACAGAGCTCAGGGCTCAGTAGAATCCCGCGTCGAGATTCGATGAGCCCGGGACTGGTTTTGCGACCTACATCAGTTCGTCGATGAAAGCCTGGGCGGCGGCCGGATCGATGTGGAGCGGATACGACAGCATGGTGCGGCCCTGGGTGACGGGCTCGGCTTCGTGGAGCGCGGGAAGATCCGTGCGCTCGAAGAATTTTCCGATGGGGATTTCTTCGCCCCAGATCGTCGACTTCTCCATGGCGCCGATCCAGTTGGAGGCGTCGTAGCTGGCGTCGTCTTCGAGACGCTTCACGCGCGGGCGGAACCACTGGAAGGTATTGTCCTTGTTGTAGGTCACGCAGGGGCTGAAGACGTCGAGGAAGGAAAAGCCTTTGTGCTGGATGGCCTGCTTGATCAGGTCCGTCAGATGTTTTTGATCGCCGGAGAAGCCGCGGGCGACGAAGGTGGCTCCGGCGGCGAGCGCCATGGTGATGGGATAGATGGGGCCTTCGATGTTGCCGAAGGGCGTGCTCTTGGTCTTCATGCCGAGGCGGCTGGTGGGCGATGTTTGCCCCGTCGTCAGGCCGTAGATCTGGTTATCCATGATGATGTAGGTCAGATCGACGTTGCGGCGGATGGTGTGGGTGAGGTGATTGCCGCCGATGCCGAGGCCATCGCCATCGCCGCCGGTGACGAGCACGGTGAGGTCGGGGTTGGCCATCTTCACGCCGGTCGCGACGGGGAGCGAGCGGCCGTGCAGTGTGTGCATGCCGTAGGTTTCGATGAAGCCGGGGAAGTTGGAGGAGCAGCCGATGCCGCTGACGGTGACGATCTGGTGATTGGGGATCTGCAGGTCGACCAGGGCCTTCTGGACCGCGGCGAGGACGCCGAAGTCGCCGCAGCCCGGGCACCAGTCAGGATCGACGCGGCCCTTGAAATCGGCCATCGTAAGCGGCTTGGGGGATTCGACAATCGTGGCCATGTGCTTCTCCTAAACCATAATCTCGTGGGTGGGGACCGACACGGTGGTGTCGCCGGCGAGTTGTTCGCGGACCGCTTCCACGATGTGATGCGGCATGAAGGGCTCGCCATCGTACTTGCGGATGTGGCCGTCCGGGACGAAGCTGGTTTCGCTGCGCAGGTAGCGGGCGAACTGGCCGCTGAAGTTGTTCTCGACGATGATGGTGCGCTTCGCGTTGCGCAGCTGATCGACGATCGCCTCGCCATGCAACGGAACGAGCCAGCGAATCTGTAACTGATTGGCGGTAATTCCCTGCTCCGCAAGCTGGGTGCGCGCTTCTTCGATCACGCCCTGCGTGGAACCCCAGCCGATGAGGGTGACGTCGGCGTCTTTCGGACCCTGGAGACGCGGCGGCGGAACAGCGTTGGCGATTCCCTGCTCCTTGCGCATGCGCTTTTCCATCATGGCGCGGCGCTTGCCGGCGTTGGTGTACATGTCACTGATGAGGACGCCATTTTCGTCGTGCTCGTCGCTGGAGACGACGTGGGTGTAGCCGGGGACGCCGGGAATGGCGCGCGGAGAGACGCCGCTCTCGGTGATGAGGTAGCGATTGTAGGCGCCGTGGTCGCCATTCGCCTCGGTGATCATCTCGCCACGATCGATGGGCGGCTTGAAGTCGAGGACCTTCGGATCGACGCTGAGGCGGCCTTCCGCGAGCAGGAGGTCGGCGAGGACGAGGCCGGGGACCTGGAATTTGTCGACGATATTCCAGATTTCAGCCATCAGGGTGAAGCAGTCGCCGATGTCGAGCGGCGCGGCGATAACGCGGGGGTAGTCGCCGAAGGCAGCGCCGAGCATTTGCCAGAGGTCACCCTGTTCGGTTTTGGTGGGGACGCCGGTGGACGGGCCCGCGCGCATACAGTCGATGACGACGATAGGGATTTCGGCCATCGCGGAGAGGCCGAGAGCTTCCGACATGAGGGCGAATCCGCCGCCGGAGGTGGCACACATGGCGCGGACGCCGGCCTGGGCGGCGCCGATGACCATATTGACGACGCCGATTTCGTCTTCGACCTGGCGGACCATGATGCCGGCTTTGCGGCCGTTGGACGCGAACCAGTGGAGCACGCCGGTGGAGGGGCTCATGGGGTAGGCGCAGTAGAATTTGACGCCGGCTGCGGCTCCGCCCATGGCGAGCGCGGCGTTGCCGCTGAGGACGGCATATTTGGTGTCCGTCATGGGGACGGGATTGGCGAAGGGCTTAAAGTTCTGGGTGGCGTAGTCGTATCCGGCGCGAGCGACGGCGATATTTTCGTCGGCGACAGTGGCGACCTTCTTGCCAAACTGCTCGCGGATGACGGATTCGAGGGAGTTGAAGCCGATGCCCATCATGCTGAGGCCGGCACCCATGGCAAGGGTATTCTGCGCGACTTTGTTCTTGGTGATGTCAGCCAGAGTGGAGACGGGAAGCGGACAAAGCTGCACGCCGTCGGCGGGCTCGCCGGGCTTGATGGAGTCGGCGTTGTAGATGCACGCGCCACCGGCTCTGAGCAGGCGGAGGTGGCGGTCCATCGTGTCCTGATTGAGCGGGATGAGGAGTTCAAGGGTATCGCCCATGTTGGTGACGGGATCAACGCCGGCGCGGATGGTGAGAAAAGTGTGGCCGCCGCGAATGATGGATTGGTACGCGTTGTAGGCGTTCAGGTGGAGGCCGCGGCGGCTGAAGATCTTTGCCAGGATGTCGCCTGGGGTGGCGACACCCTGGCCGGCGGCGCCGCCGATGCCGATGGAGAAGGTCTGACTCATAGCGCTCCCGCTGATTTCGACGAGGTCAGGCGTGGGTTCCTGAAGTCGAACCAGAATACAACAGCGCATGGACGATTCGACAGGGCGAGGCGGGATGCGTTGTGTTTACTGCCAGATGGCGTGGAGGAGGAACTCGCGATTGCCTTCGGCGCCGGTGATCGGGGAGTCGATGACGTCGATGTGCTGGGCGGCGAGTTCGGTGACACAGGCGCGGACGCGGTCGATGGCAAGCTGGTGGGCCGCGGGATCGCGGACGATGCCGCCTTTGCCGATGCGTTCGCGGCCGGCTTCGAATTGGGGCTTGATGAGAATGACGGCTTCGAGGGTTCGGGAGGAACTTCCCTCGGGGGCTAAAGCCCCCTCTTCTTCGTGGCTCTTTTCGGCACGGCTGAAGCCGTGCCCCTTCAAAACGGCGGTGTGTCGGACGGCTTCGGACTCGTGTCGGACGCGGTCGGACGCGTGTCGGACATTGTCCGACGCGGTGCGAAGAGCAGCAAGGACGGGCGGCAGGACCAGGGTCGCGGAGATGAAGGAGACATCTACGCTGAGGAACGAAATTCCGGAAGGCAGGTCGCCGGGATTGAGGAGGCGTGCGTTGGTGCGCTCCATGAGGGTAACGCGGGGGTCGTCGCGGAGGGTTTGGGCGATCTGGCCGTAGCCGGTGTCGATGGCGAGGACCTGGGGCGCGCCGTGCTGAAGCATGCAGTCGGTGAAGCCACCGGTAGAGGCGCCGACGTCGAGGCAGAAGCGGTCGGCGAGGTCGATGTGCCAGTGATCGAGGGCAGCCTCAAGCTTGAGTCCGCCGCGGCTGACGTAGCGGAGGTCCGATCCGAGGAGGCGGATCGGGGCGTCGTCGGACACGGAGTGGCCGGGCTTATCGGACTTTTGCTCGCTGACGAGGACGCGACCGGCGAGGATGAGGGCCTGAGCACGCTCGCGGGTGGGGACGAGGCCGCGTTCGACCAGAAGTTTGTCCAGACGGGTTTTCATGGCTGGATCTTCATGGCGGATAGTTGTTTGCCGGATTCCCACGCGACACTTCGCACGCTTATGTCGCATCCTAAAGGAGAAAGTGAGCGGGGAGTATACCCGGATATTGTGCGATGACCGATGAGACGACACAAACGAAGCAGAGGCATCCGCTGACGTGGCTGGGCTGGCTGCTGGCGGCGGTGTTTGCGGTGACCGCGGCGGCGCTGGCGCATCACGCGGCGTGGCTGCGGGGCCAGCTGAACGCGGCGCAGGGCGGCGCGGCACAGATGCAGGTGCAGCTGGATCACGCGAACCAGGTGGTGGCGGTGCTGGGTTCGCCTCAATCCGAGCATGTGGTGCTGACGGAGACGCGGCAACCCGCGCATCCGGTGGGACAGGTGAGCTGGCTGGCGAGCCGCGGGGCGCTGGTGTTCGTTGCGGGCGGGCTGCGCGATCTGCCATCGGACAAAGTGTATGAGCTGTGGCTGATTCCGGCGCGCGGCAAGGCGCCGATTCCGGCGGGGCTGTTTCGTCCGGATCCGGATCATGGCGCCACCGTCGTGCTGCCGCCGGTCCCGGCGGAAACCCAGGCGAGCCGGTTCGAAGTGACGGTGGAACCGGGGCACGGATCGGAGACGCCGTCGTTGCCTATCGTGATACAGGGCGAAAGCCGATAGAGAAAGCAGTCAGCGGTCAGCGGTNNCTGGAGTTATGGGCGAAAAATCACTGGTCACGCTGGCGGTGGATATTGGGGGCTCAGGGCTGAAGATGCTGTGCCTTGACGCCGAGGGCAAACCGCTGACGGAGCGGCTGCGGGTGCCGACGCCGGATCCGTCGACGCCGGCGCGGCTGCTGGCAGGGCTGGATGCGCTAAAGACAAAGATGCCGGAGTTCGATCGCGTGAGCGTGGGGTATCCGGGCGTGATCAAGAAGGGCGTGGTGCTGTCGGCGGCGAATCTGCATCCGCGGTGGCTCGGGTTTCCGCTGCAGTCGGCGCTGCAGAAGCGGTGGACGAAACCGGTGCGCGTGGCGAACGATGCGGCGGTGCAGGGGTTCGGGGCAATCCAGGGGCGCGGCGTGGAGATGATCATCACGCTGGGCACGGGGATGGGGTCGGCGCTGTTCACGGATGGGCGGCTGTGTCCGGGGCTGGAGCTGGGGCATCATCCGTGGCTCAAGAAGACCTATGAGGACTACCTGGGCCGGCGCGGGCTAAAGAAATACGGCGTGAAGAAGTGGAACAAGCTGCTGCGGAGAGCGGTGGCGCAGACGGCCGCGACGTTCAACTGGGATCACCTGTACCTGGGCGGCGGGAATACGAAGCTGATCGCGCTGCAGTTTCGGCCGAACGTGACGATTGTGTCGAATCTGGACGGGCTGCTGGGTGGCGTGGCGCTGTGGCGGGATGAAGCAGTTTAGAGTTTAGAGTTTGGGGATTAGAGATTTGGCCGCAGCTAGTGTGCAGCCAAATGCTCCGCGTGGAGGCGCTGCAGCGGCTTCACGGTGATGCGGCGGCTCTGGAGCGCGGCGATGCCTTCGGCGGCGGCGCGAGCGGCGGCCATCGTGGTGATGGTAGGGATGCGGGCGATGACAGCGGCGCGCCGGATGGCTTTTTCGTCGAAGTAGGGATCCTGACCGCGAGGCGTGTTGATGATGAGCTGGATGCGGTCGCCCTTGATGAGGTCGACGACGTTGGGACGGCCTTCCTTCACTTTGTAGACACGATCGACGGTCATGCCGGCCTTTTCGATGGCATTAGCGGTCCCCTCGGTGGCGACGAGGTGGAAGCCGAGTTCCATGTACTGGCGCGCGAGATTGACCAGGTTGGTCTTGTCGCGATCGCTGACGCTGAAGAAGACGGTGCCTTTGAGCGGAAGCTGCTGGCCGGCGGAGAGCTGCGCTTTGGCGAAGGCTTCGCCGAAGTTGTCGGCGACACCCATGACCTCACCGGTGGATTTCATCTCGGGGCCGAGGACGGTGTCGACACCAGGGAATTTGTTCCATGGAAAGACGGGCGATTTGACGTAGAAGTGCGAGCCGGTCTCGAGATCCTTGCGCGACGAAACGTCGAGGAACTCGCGCAGGCGGCGGCCGGTCATCAGCCGTGAGGCGATCTTGGCCAGCGGTACACCGGTGGCTTTTGAAACGTAGGGCACGGTGCGCGAGGCGCGCGGGTTGACTTCGATGACGAAGACCTTGTCGGCCATGCCGGGCTTACGCTGGATGGCGAACTGCAAATTGACGAGGCCGATGACGTTGAGGGCGAGGGCCAGCTGGCGGGTATAGCCGCGGATGGTGTCCAGCGTGGCGGGCGCGAGATCGACGGCGGGGAGGACACAGGAGGAGTCGCCGGAGTGGATGCCGGCTTCTTCGATGTGCTGCATGATGCCGGCGATGACGACGTCTTCGCCATCGCAGAGCGCGTCGACGTCGACTTCAACGGCGTCTTCGAGGAAATGGTCGACGAGGATCGGACGATCCTGCGAGTACTCAACCGCTTCTTTCATGTAGCGGGATACGCCTTCCGCATCGAAGGCGATGACCATGGCGCGGCCGCCGAGAACATAGGAGGGGCGCACGAGGACGGGATAACCGATGCGCTCGGCGCCGCGGAGTGCTTCGTCGACGCTGGTGGCGATGACACCGGGGGGCTGCGGAATGTTGAGGTCTTCGAGCAGCTTTCCGAAACGCTTCCGATCTTCTGCGAGATCGATGGATTCCGGCGAAGTGCCGAGAATGGGGACGCCGGCGGCCTTGAGGCGAAGGGAGAGGTTGAGGGGCGTCTGGCCGCCGAACTGCACGATCATGCCAACTTCCGCGCCGCCGGAGGATTCGTGCTCGTAGACGGCGAGGACATCTTCGAGGGTGAGGGGCTCGAAGTAGAGGCGNNTCGCTGGTGTCGTAGTCGGTGGAGACGGTTTCGGGGTTGCAGTTGACCATGATGGTCTCGTAGCCGTCTTCGCGGAGAGCGAACGCAGCGTGGCAGCAGCAGTAGTCGAACTCAATACCCTGGCCGATGCGATTGGGCCCGCTGCCGAGAATGATGACTTTGCGGCGCGAGGTCGGTGGAGCTTCGTCTTCTTCGTCGTAACTGGAGTAGAGGTAGGGCGTGAAGCTCTCGAATTCGGCGGCGCAGGTGTCAACGAGCTTAAACACCGGGCGCAGGCCGTGTTGGCGGCGGAGCATGCGAACCTGCTCGACGCCATCGTTGCCGGCCAGGGACCAGGCTTCGGCGAGGCGCTCGTCGGAGATGCCGAGGCGCTTGGCTTTTCGTAACTGTTCCGGTGACATTTCCCGAGGATCTTCAGGGAGAGCCCCCGCAGTATCGGAGATTTCCTTGATCTGGTAGAGGAACCAGGGATCCATGGAGGTGAGGCGCGCAACCTCGCGGACGGAGTGGCCTTCGCGGAAGGCGAAGCGGATGTAGCTGAGGCGTTCCGGCTGCGGGGTGACGAGGCGCTGGGTCATGCGGCGCGGGTCGAGAACTTCGGAGCCGGCCTTCTTGCCGGTTTCAAGAGAACGCACAGCTTTCATGAGCGCTTCTTTGAAAGTACGGCCGATGGCCATGACTTCGCCGACGGACTTCATCTGCGGGCCCAGGTTTTCGTCGGCGCCGGGAAATTTTTCGAACTGCCACTTGGGGATTTTGACGACGACGTAGTCGATGGTCGGCTCGAAGCAGGCCGGCGTCATTTTGGTGATGTCATTGGGGATCTCGTCGAGGGTGTAGCCGACGGCGAGCCGCGCGGCGATCTTGGCGATGGGGAACCCCGTGGCTTTGGACGCGAGCGCCGAGGAGCGCGAGACGCGCGGGTTCATCTCGATGACGATCATACGGCCGTTGGTGGGGTGGACGGCGAACTGCACGTTGGAGCCACCGGTCTCGACGCCAATCTCGCGCATGACGCGGATGGCGGCGTCGCGCATGGCCTGGTATTCGCGGTCAGTGAGAGTTTGGGCAGGGGCGACGGTGATGGAGTCGCCAGTGTGGACGCCCATGGGGTCCATGTTCTCGATGGAGCAGACGACGATGACATTGTCGGCGAGGTCGCGCATGACCTCAAGCTCGTATTCTTTCCAGCCGAGGACGGACTCTTCGATGAGGCACTCGTGAACGGGCGAGAGGTCGAGGCCGCGAGCAAGGATCTCGAGGAGTTCTTCGCGGTTGTAGCCGATGCCGCCGCCGGATCCGCCGAGGGTGAACGACGGGCGGATGATGACGGGGAAACCGATGTTGGTGGCGAAGTCGAGGCCGTCGCGCAGGTTGTTGACGAGGGCGGAGCGCGGGACGTCAAGGCCGATGCGGGTCATCGCGTGCTTGAAGAGGAGGCGGTCTTCGGCTTTCTTGATGGCTTCGAGTTTCGCGCCGATCAGCTCGACGTTGTATTTCTCGAGGATGCCGGAGTCGGCCAGTTCGACGGCGAGGTTGAGGGCGGTCTGGCCGCCGACGGTGGGAAGGACGGCGAAGACGCCGTCGCGGTGTTCTTCCTTCAGCATCTCGGATTCGAGGCGGAGGACCTCGTCGAGATATTCCTTCGTAAGGGGCTCGATGTAAGTGCGGTCGGCGAGCTCCGGGTCGGTCATAATGGTCGCGGGGTTCGAGTTGACCAACACAACTTCGTAGCCTTCGGCCTTGAGGGCTTTGCAAGCCTGGGTGCCGGAGTAGTCGAACTCGGCGGACTGGCCGATGACGATCGGGCCGGAGCCGATCACGAGGATTTTGGTGATGTCGTTGCGGCGTGGCATGTTTTCCTATCTGTAAATGTCGCGACGATGGCCGATGGCGACGGCCAGGATAACCAGCTCACGGTCTTTCAATTCGCAGATCACACGATAATCTCCGATGCGATACCTCCAGTAACCCTTGAGTTCGCCGGTGAGGCCTTTTCCGAACGCACGCGGGTTGGCGCTCTTCGCTACTCTCTCCTGAAGGACCCGGGTGATCTGATCGGCGATCTGCTTATCGAGCTTCCCAAGCTGCTTCAAAGCAGTTTCGGTAAATCTAAGCGTCCAGGCCAAGCTTCCGCCTCACTTCTTCCAGGCTGAAGGTCTTCTCGTTTCGTTTGGAAACCTCGACGGCGAGCAGGTAGTCCTCGCGGTCCTCCACATACTGGCGTATGGCTTCCTTCGCATAGTAGCTTTTCGTGCGGCCCGTTTTTTTCGCCAGCCGCTCCAGCCGCTTTTCGAGTTCGGGTTCCAGTCTCACACCCAGCATGATTTGCTCCTGTTAAACAAGTTTAACAGATGGCGGTTCCACCGTTGTGATGTCTTGACGTCATAAAAATGGCGGGAAATGAATCCCGCCGGTTGGCAAAAATCTTCCGGAAAAATTCGTTCATCCCTTCCACTCCTCCATCATTTTGCGGAAGTCTTTGAAGAGGTAGTGGGAGTCGTGGGGGCCGGGGCTGGCTTCCGGGTGGTACTGCACGCTGAAGAGCGGCAGGGTGCGGTGGCGGAGGCCTTCGAGGGTGTTGTCGTTGAGGTCGACGTGCGTGAGCTCAACTTCGCTGGGGTTGAGCGAGTCAGGATCGACCGCGAAGTTGTGATTGTGGGCGGTGATCTCGACCTTGCCGGTGTCGTTGCACTTGACCGGGTGATTGCCGCCGTGATGGCCGAACTTGAGCTTGTAGGTTTTGCCGCCGAGGGCGAGGCCGATGAGCTGGTGGCCCAGACAAATCCCAAAGATGGGCGTGCGGCCGGCGAGGCGGCGGATGTTGTCCTGCGCGTAGGTGACGGGCTCCGGATCGCCGGGGCCGTTGGAGAGAAACACGCCGTCGGGCTTGAGCGCGAGAACGTCTTCGGCCGACGTCTGCGCGGGCACCACCGTAACGCGGCAGCCCTGGCTGTTCAGCATGCGGAGGATGTTCTTCTTGATGCCGTAGTCGTAGGCGATGACGTGAAGGTCGGGACGCGCGATGACTTCGTCCGGATTGAGCGGATCGGGCCCATCGCTCTCGAACTCGTAGCGATCTTTGGTGGTGACGACGCTGGCGAGGTCAGTGCCGTCCATTTTGCGGATGGAGCGGGCGCGCTCGACGAGGACGTCCGGGTTGGATTCCNNTCGATTTCCGAGATGACCGGGACGTGGAAGCGCTCGAGGTATTGGTCGGCGGGATTGAGGGAACGCCAGTTGGAGGCGTGCTCGGAGAATTCACGGGTGACGAGGCCTTCAATGTACGGGTGGGCGGCTTCGTCGTCGGCGGGGTTGGTGCCGTAGTTGCCGATTTGCGGATTGGTGAGGACGACAATCTGGCCGGCGTAGGAAGGATCGGTGAAGATCTCCTGATAACCGGTCAACGATGTATTGAAAACGACCTCTCCGCAGCATTCGCCCTGGGCGCCGTAGCCTTCGCCCCTGAAGATGCGCCCGTCTTCGAGCGCAAGAATTGCCTGCATTGCCGCTCCGATGAGTGGATTCAATAGATTTTAGCAGGGAGTGGCGGAAGAGAGAGACCAGCGAGCAAAAAAGCGAGTGGAAAAGCGAGCCATAAAACGAGCGAAAACGCGAGCGGCAACAGCGAGGTGGACGGCCCGCAGATGCGGGCCGTCCGGGTGATGACAGGAGGAGTCCCGCTTAGCGTTGCGGGTTGGACTGCGGCTGCGGCTGCGTTTGCGGTTGCGTGGGAGCGGCCTGTGGCTGAGGCGGGTTCTGTTCCTGCTGCTGCAGCTGTTGCTGCTGACTGGGCGGCGTCACGTCGGGCAGCGTCTTCGCCGGTTCGAGGCCGGGGACGACGGGCGCCGTGCTCACCTGGCCGCTGGCCGCGTCAACGATGGAGATGCCGTAAAGGTCCAGCGTGCTGGCGAGAGCTTCTTCCAGAGCGGCGCGGTCCGTGGCGTAGCGCGCGCGCGCGGAAATGAGCTGCGCGTCCGCGGCGGCGAGGCCTTTCTGCTGTACGAGGACGTTGGCGGTCGTTGAGGCGCCGAGGTGGAGCTTCTTGTTTTCGGCGTCGAGGCTCTGGTGGTTGTACTCCTGGTTGGCGATGGCGGCGTTCACCGCGGCGCGATCATTCGTGAGCGCGTACTGATCGTTGATGATCTGCATACGGATCTGCACGTAAAGCTGCTGGAGCCGCATCTGCGCCTGGCGGTATTCGATCTGCGAGCGGGCTTCAAGTGCCTGCGCGGGGCGATTGCGGATAGGAATGTTCAGATTGACCCCCGCGCCCTTGTTGGGTCCGGTGCTGTTGAAGAGGTCCTGGAACGTTGTGCCATAGCTCACGGTCGGATACTGATTCGGCGTGCATACCGCGCCGGTGAAGAAGTCAAGGCAATTCGCGCTCTGAGCGCCGCCGAGACCCTGGGCGCCATAGAAGGCGTACGCATCGAGTGTAGGCAGCAGGCCGTTTTTCGCAGCTTTGAGGGTGATCTCGTCGTTCCTCATATTGAGGACGGCCTGCTCGACCGCGGGGCTGTTGGCCTCCGCCTGGCGGACCAGATCCTCGACCGACATGTGCTCTTCGGGCGTTTCCGCCAGGGTGACACGGTCGGTGGGGATGACGGGAGCGCTGGCGATGCGAGGATCGTCAAGGTTGCGCGCGATGGCCTGCTTCATGAGCAACTGCTGGTACTCGAGATTGCTCTCCGAAGAGATAAGCGCCTGTTGGTCGCCGGACATCTGGCTGCGGGCGTTAACGACGTCGAGGGGCGCCATGCTGCCGATCTGCAGCTGCTTCTCGTCATCTTTCTCGAGCGCGGTGGACTGGTCGAGGGCGCGCTGTTTGGACTGCAGGTCCTCGTAAGCGCCGACCAGGCCCCAGTAAATATCCTCAACCTGATTGATGGTGTAGAGGAGCTGGGAGCGGAACACGGAGTCCGCGATGCGCCGGTTGTTGGTAGCCTGGACGATGAAGCGGGTGTTCAGGCTCCAGCCGAAGCCCTGGAGCAGATGCTGCGTGAGCTGGGCGTTGAACGTCGTGGTGAGAGCAGGGCTGAAGGTGTTGAGAGGGCTGTCGCTGGTGACGCGGTTGTTCTGAAAGCCGACCACGAGCGCAGTGCCGGAACGAAAGCCCTGGTTGTAGGTGAAGTTGTACTCGTCCGTATTGGTGGTGAGGAATGGCTTGCCACCGCTGAAGAGGGTATTGAGCTGAGGCGTCTTCTGGCGCTGCAACTGGATGGTGCCCTGCAGGTAGGGGTCGAGATTCTCAGGCGCAGGTCCGGCGCCGCTGGTGGAAACGGCGATGCCGCCGACGCCGGTGCCCGCTACGCTGGTGCCGCCGGGGCCTCCTCCTGAAGTCACAGCGGAACCGCCGCCGCCCTGGGTGTTGGTGACCAGCGAAGTGGGGGTGCCCAGGGGAGTCTGGCCGGCTTTGGTGCGGAGCAGATCGGTGTCGGAGATGTCGAGGTTCAGGCGCTGAATGGCGATGTCGTAGTTGTTCTGCAGCGCGAGGAGAACCGCGTCGCCGAGGCTGAGGTAGATCTTGCCGTCTTTAATCAGCGAGTCGAGATGCTCCGAGTTCAGGAAACTCGGCTGCTGGACCGTGGTGGGCTCGTAGGGAGCGATGAGATTAGGAAAGTAGCCGCGCGGTTTTGAAAAGTCGCGCGAGGTGTCGTGGAGGAAGAGCGGCTGCGTGTAATTTGGCGCCGGCTCGGGCGGAAGGCCGGGAGCCGCGGGCGCGGCCTGCTGAGGGGCCTGGGCATACGAAGGCGCGGTGCCGGCGAGCAGGCAGCAGATTGCCGCGGCGGATTTCAATTTAGAGAAAAAAGTAGCTGAGTTCTTTTTAGCGAAGAACGTAGTTGAGTTCTTTCCAGGATGACTGCGGAAAACTAACATGGGCCTCTCCACTCCTCTGGCAGGGCAACTGCAGTTCAATGAACGAGGGCGCAGGCTGCGCTTCGCATGCAGGCGGAATGCGCGCTCCAGGGCCGCAAAAAACCGTTTTGGCTTCTCTCGAATACGAGGCGACCCTCCGCCCGGTTCCGTAAACTCGTAAACAATCAGGAAAGCTGAGTATATCGTAGCGATTCGATGGTTCCGGAAGAAGCTGCGATGCGGAAAATCGTGCGACAAATCGTCACAAAAAGTTAAGCCATGGCGACTGAAAAAGAGACAGAGGCCGGTTCGAACTGGAAGCTGACGCTGGCGTATGACGGCACCGATTTCTATGGATGGCAGGTGCAGCCGGATCGAGGAACGATTCAGGGCACGCTGGCGGAAGCGATCGGACGGGTGACGGGCGAGCGCGTGCTGCCGCAGGGGAGCGGACGAACGGATGCGGGTGTGCACGCGCGGGGGCAAGTGGCGTCGTTCTGGCTGGAGGCGGCAATCCCGGAGGAGAACCTGCGGCGAGCGCTGAACCGGAAGCTGCCGGAATCGGTCCGGGTACTGCGGGCGGAGCGGGTGGAAGCGGAGTTTCACGCGCGGCACTCGGCCAAGGCGAAGACGTATGAGTATCGGATTTGGCGCGGGGAGATTTGTCCGCCATGGGAGGCGCGGTTTGCGTGGGCGCTGAACTGGCCGCTGGATGTGGGGAGGCTGCACGAAGCGGCGGCGCTGGTGGTGGGGACGCACGACTTTACCTCGTTCGCGGCGAGCGATCCGGATTTGACGACACGGCGGGCCGGCGACGATGGGGGCCAGGGAGAGAGTGCGGGGAATGTGCGGACGATTTTTGAGTCCGAGTGGCGGCAGGAGGGCGAGTTGCTGATCTATCGCGTTCGCGGGAATGGATTTCTGCACCACATGGTGCGAAATCTGGTGGGAACGTTTGTGGATGTGGGGCGCGGAGCGGGGGAGATCGGGGCGATTCTGGAGGCGCGTTCGCGGGGAGAGGCCGGCCCCACTGCGCCGGCGCGAGGGCTCTTTCTGAATCGCGTGGAGTATTGAAGGAGCGGCGGACAGCGGTTAGCGGATAGCTGTTAGCGAAAGACGGTTGCGAGATGCTGCTGGCAAACACCGAGCGCAGGCGAGCAACGAGGCGAGATGCTAAGCCGCTCTTTGCTAACAGCGTCTCGCTAAAAGCCTTTTGCCGACCGCTTTCTGCTGGTTCTTAGCTCGCTTTTCTGCTCGCCGTTCGCTACGCTGAAAATCTGATGGCCCCGCCTGCACCCGCCGCTTCGTGTGTCGCGCAGATCGCAGCGGATCGCCGCGTGCACCAGGCGTTCCAGTGGCTGCACCTGCAGGAGCAGCGCATTCTGCAATGGCAGGCAGAGATGGTCGCGGTACCAGCCCCGCCGTTCGGGGAAAAGCCGCGGGCGGAGTGGCTGTGCGAGCGCTTTCGCGAGCTGGGTCTGGAAAATCCGCGCCTCGATGACGTGGGGAATGCGATTGGCGCGCAGCGGGGCACCGGGACAAGTGGACGGCGCGTGCTGCTGTCAGCGCACATCGACACAGTTTTTCCTCCCGCAACGCCGATTGCGGTTCGTCGAGAAGGCACGCGGCTGAGCGCGCCCGGCGCGTGCGACAACGCAGCCGGCGTGGCAGCCATGTTGGCGATCGCAGCCGCAATCAGGCAGGCGGGCATCACGACTGCGTGCGATCTGGTCTTCGTCGGCAATGTGGGCGAGGAAGGCGACGGCGATTTGCGCGGGATGCGCCACATCTATCGTGCTGAGGCGATGGAGAAGAGCGCGATTGCCGCGCACATCGTGCTGGACGGCGCAGGACATGAATCGGCGGTGACCCATGCGCTGGGAAGCCAGCGGCATCTGGTGACGATCACCGGACCAGGCGGGCACTCGTGGACCGACGCGGGGAGGCCGAATCCGATTGTGCTGCTGAGCCGGGCAATCCAGCGATTTTCGATGGTGACGCTTCCGGATATTCCGCGGACGACGATGAATGTGGGGACGATTGATGGCGGGACGTCGGTGAATGCGATTCCGGAGCGAGCGGCGGCGCGGTTCGATTTGCGATCGACCGATCCAGAGCAGCTGATCCGGCTCGAAGTGGAGCTGCATCGAGCGGTGGAGGATGTGGTGCTGGAGGCGAACCCGGGGCGCGGCGAAGCAGGCGCGGTTCGGTTCACCATTGACAAGATTGGGGACCGGCCCGCGGGGCGGTTGCCGGCGGGATCGGAGTTGATGGCGCTGGTGGAGGCGGTGGATCGGCACCTGGCCATTCGGACCGAGATGCGGCTGGCATCGACGGACGCGAATATTCCGCTGTCGCTGGGCGTGCCGGCGGTGAGCATCGGCGGCGGCGGCGAGGGTGGCGGCATTCATACGTATGGGGAGTGGTACGACGCCAGAGGACGGGATCTGGGGCTGAAGCGCATCCTGTTGCTGTTGCTGGCGGCGGCGGGGTAGCGTTCACCCACCGGGCACAGGGAGAGCACAGAGGCTCGCAGAGCCGTCAGGTTATTTAGACTGGCTTGCGTGAGAGCATTCGGAATTGTGTTGGCTGTTGTGATGGCGGCCGCGCCGGCATTTGCGCAGAGCGGACCGGCCGCAGATGCGATCTACTATCACGGCAACATTCTGACCGGAGTCGATCTGGAGAGCGCGCATCCGCAGCGGGTGTCGGCGATTGCGGTGTCGCACGGAGAGATTCTTGCCGTTGGCGACGACTCCTCGATCACAGCGAAATACAAAGGCACGAAGACGCAGATGGTCGATCTGGGCGGGGCGTTTGTGATGCCGGGATTCAACGACGCGCACACGCATCTGGGCGCTGCCGGGAAGATCAGGCTGTCGGTGGACCTGATCGGGGTGAAGTCGCTGGCCGAGATGCAGCAGCGGATTCGCACGGCCGCGGAGAAGGCTGCGCCAGGGCAGTGGCTGAGCGGCGGCGGCTGGGATCACACGCTGTGGGCTGGCGGAAAACTGCCCGACAAGGCCGACATCGATGCGGCTGCCGAGGGGCATCCGGCGATTTTTGTTCGGATGGATGGACATATTGCTGTGGCGGATTCGGTGGCGTTGCAGGCGGCGGGAATCACGAAAGAGACGAAGGATCCGCAGGGCGGAAAGATCGATCGCGACGCACAGGGCGAGGCGACAGGAATTTTACGCGAGACGGCGCAGGGGCTGGTGGATGTGCCTCCTCCGTCGCCCGAACTGCGCAGGAATGGTCTGGAGTTGGCCATTGAGGACGCGATTTCGCACGGCGTGACGTCAGTGCAGGACCTTTCCGACTGGGATGATTTCCTGGTCTTCGAGCAGATGGAGAAGGAGGACAAGCTGCCGCTGCGGATTGCGGAGTGGCTGCGGTTCGGCGATCCGATAAGCGTCGAGAAGGAGCAGGCGGCGCACCATCCGGCGACGGATCGGATGCTGCACGCGACGATGCTGAAGGGGTTCATGGATGGATCGCTGGGGTCGCGCACGGCGGCGATGCACTTGCCCTATGCCGACGATCCCGGGAACTCGGGAATTCCGCGCTACACGCAGGAGCAGCTCAACGCGATGGCGGTGGAGCGGGCGAAAGCGGGCTTCCAACTGGGATTTCACGCCATTGGGGATCGCGCGGTCGATATGGCTCTGACTACGTTTGCGCAGGCGGAGGCAGCGGTGCCGTCGGGTCCGATTCCGCCGCAGGTTGTCACTCCGATCGCGGGACGTTCTTTCGAGATGCATGGCCGCGATTTGCGTTTTCGCATCGAGCACAGCCAGGTGGTGAGCCCTGGGGATTTCGTCCGCTATAAACAGCTCGGCGTGATTGCATCGATGCAGCCCAATCATCTGCTGACTGACATGGCGTGGGCGGGACAGCGGCTGGGCCCGGAGCGGGAGAAGTATGCGTACGCGTGGAAATCGTTTCTGGACGCAGGCGTGCCCCTGGCCTTTGGGACGGATTATCCGGTGGAGCCGATCGCGCCCTTTCGCGGCGTCTATGCGGGCGTGACACGGATGAATGAGGCGGGGACGGCGACGTTTCATCCGGAGCAGAAACTGACGATTGGGGAGACGCTGTACGCGTACACCCAGGGGTCGTCCTACGCCGAGTTTGCGGAGACGTGGAAGGGGAAGCTCGCGCCGGGGTATGTTGCGGACTTTGTGGTGCTGGACCGTGATCTGACGAAAGTGGCACCGAAAGAGATTCTGGGAACGCGAGTGCTGCGGACGGTGGTGGGTGGGAGGACGGTCTACCTGCAGCCCCAGGCCGCCAGGCCCTGACCCTTGTCAGGCCACGTTCAGAGGCGGGGAGAAGCCATTGAACGCCAACCTGCCGCAATCCAGTGAAAATCGGCGGGGAGGCCGGGGCGGCCCAGTTACAATTAAAGGGATAGCGTAACGAGATCAGATACAGGAGATCCCCTGACTATGGCTACTGCCGCCGTTGAACGCAATACTGCTCCGTACAAAGTCGCCGACATGAAGCTGGCCGACTGGGGGCGCAAAGAGATTACGATCGCCGAGTCCGAGATGCCGGGCCTGATGGCGATTCGCCATAAGTATTCCGCGGAGAAGCCGCTGAAGGGCGTGCGCGTTTCCGGCTCGCTGCACATGACCATTCAGACCGCGGTGCTGATCGAGACGCTGAAGGATCTGGGCGCGACGGTGCGCTGGGCGAGCTGCAACATCTTCTCCACGCAGGACCACGCAGCGGCGGCCATTGCCGCGGCGGGAACGCCGGTGTTCGCGTGGAAAGGCGAGAGCCTCGAAGAGTACTGGTGGTGCACGCTGCAGGCGCTGAGCCACGGCGAGGGCAAAGGGCCGCAGCTGATCGTCGATGACGGTGGCGATGCGACGCTGTTGATCCACAAAGGTTACGAGTTAGAAGATGGCGACAAGTGGGTCGATTCGCCTTCGACGAGCGAGGAAGAAGCGGTCATCAAGAAGTTGCTGAAGAACGTTTACGCCGAAGACAAGCAGTACTGGCACAAGGTCGTGAAGGAGTGGCGCGGCGTTTCCGAAGAGACGACGACCGGCGTGCACCGGCTCTACAAGATGAAGGAAGTGGGCAAGCTGCTGGTGCCGGCGATCAACGTGAACGACTCGGTGACAAAGTCGAAGTTCGACAACCTGTATGGCTGCCGCGAGTCGCTGGCGGACGGCATCAAGCGTGCAACCGACGTGATGGTGGCGGGTAAGGTGGCGGTGGTTTGCGGGTATGGCGACGTGGGCAAGGGCTCGGCGCACTCGCTGCGCGGTATGGGCGCGCGCGTGATCGTGACGGAGATCGATCCAATCAACGCGTTGCAGGCCGCGATGGAAGGGTTCGAAGTCACGACGATCGAGGACACGCTGGGGCGCGGCGATATCTACGTGACCTGCACGGGCAACGTGGACATCATCACCCTGGACCACATGAAGGCGATGAAGGACCAGGCGATCGTGTGCAACATCGGCCACTTCGATAACGAGATTCAGATGGATCCACTGAACCACGCTGCGGGCGTGAAAAAGCTGAACATTAAGCCGCAGGTGGACATGTATACGTTCCCGGCGGAGGGCAAGAAGCCGGAGCACAGCATCTTCATCCTAGCGGAAGGGCGGCTGGTGAACCTGGGCTGCGCGACGGGGCACCCGAGCTTCGTGATGAGCAACAGCTTCTCGAACCAGACGCTGGCGCAGCTCGACCTGTGGAGGAACAAGGACACCTACGCGATCGACGTCTACACGCTGCCGAAGAAGCTGGACGAGGAAGTGGCGCGACTGCACCTTGAGAAAATCGGTGTGAAGCTGACGAAGCTGACCAGGGAGCAGGCGGAATACATCGGGGTTGCGCCCGAGGGGCCGTACAAGAGCGAGCACTACCGGTACTAGCGGACAGCAGTCAGCTAAAACAACGGGCGCGGCGTTCGGATGAACGCCGCGCCTTCTTACTTGGTGGCGGCTTCGGCGAGGTGCCTCTTGTAGACCGGGGACAGTTCGCGCAGGTGGGCCACGGCTCCGGGGACGAGAGCGATGGCTGCGTCGACGTCCTCATCGGTGGTGAGGCGAGAGAGGCTGAAGCGCAGGCTGGCGCGCGCGCGAGCCTGGGGGATTCCCATCGAATTGAGGACATGCGAGGGCTCGGGAGAGCCAGAGCTGCAGGCCGATCCACCCGAAACGGCGAGGCCCTTCAGGTCCAGAGCAATCACGAGCGCTTCGCCTTCGAGATGATCGAAATAAATGTTCGTTGTGTTGGGGACGCGAGGCTGGTCCGCACCGTTGATGCCGCACTCGTCGACGCGCGCGAGCAGACCCTGCTCGAGGCGATCGCGCAGCACGCCGATGCGCTCGTCTGTACCGTCTGTTAGGGCGGCGAGGGCGATTTCGCAGGCCTTGCCGAGGCCGACGATGCCGGGGACGTTTTCAGTGCCGGCTCGGCGCTGGCGCTCGTGCGATCCGCCGAAGACGAGCGGCTCGAAGTGAGTGCCGCGGCGAACATAAAGAACGCCGATGCCCTGAGGCCCATGAAACTTATGCCCGGAGATGCTGAGCAGGTGGCAGCCAATGGTCGCCACGTCGATGGGGATTTTGCCGGCAGCCTGGACCGCGTCGGTGTGGAACGTGACGCCGGATTCGGCTGCAATTTTGCCGATCTGCTCAACCGGCTGGATGACCCCGGTTTCGTTGTTGGCCATCATGATGCTGATGAGCTTCGTGTTCGGCTTGAGAGCGGCGCGAACTTCAGCGGGATCGATCACACCAGAGGGTCCGACCGACAAAATCGTGACCTCGACACCACGCGCCTCGGCCTTTTCGGCGGCGTGCAGCACGGCGTGATGCTCAATCGAGGTGGTGATGAGGTGATCGCCCGGGCGCAGGATGCCGAAGATGGCGGTGTTGTCGCTCTCCGTGCCGCAGGAGGTGAAGACGATTTCGGCGGGGCGGCAGTGGAGGAGTGCGGCCACCTGCTCGCGCGCGCGCTCGACGGCGG
>PMAM01000147.1:17384-17567 GCA_003152595.1 Acidobacterium sp. | reverse complement strand
CTACAACCACTACAAGCGCGTGCAGATGAATCGGACGCGCGGGACGGACGTGGAGCTGTCGAAGTCGAACATTTTGCTGGTGGGACCGACGGGCAGCGGCAAGACGCTGCTGGCGCACACGCTGGCGAAGATGCTGGATGTGCCGTTCGCCATTGTGGACGCGACGACGCTGACCGAGGCGGG
>PMAM01000147.1:0-17323 GCA_003152595.1 Acidobacterium sp. | reverse complement strand
CAGGGCGGACGCAAGCATCCGCACCAGGAATTCACTCCGGTGGATACCACGAACATTCTGTTCATTTGCGGCGGGGCGTTTGTCGGCCTCGAGCGCGTGATCGGGCGGCGCATCGGCAAGAAGGCCCTGGGCTTCAAGGCCATTGCGGACAAGGATAAGGAGGCGCAGGATCCAGGTGGCGCGCTTCATCCGCAGCGCGACAGCGAGCTGCTGCGCCAGGCCGAACCGCAGGATCTGATCCGCTTCGGGCTGATTCCGGAGTTTGTGGGGCGGCTGCCGGTGCTCGGGATCCTCGATGAGCTGGATGAAGTGGCGCTGGTGGAGATTCTGAGCAAGCCGCGGAACGCGATCCTGAAGCAGTATCAGAAGCTCTTCGACTACGAGGGCGTGAAGCTGACCTTTACCGAAGATGCGACGAAGGCGGTCGCCCAGGAAGCGCTGCTGCGCAAGGTTGGAGCGCGCGGGCTACGCATGATCCTGGAGGAGCTGATGCTCGACCTGATGTACCACCTGCCCAGCAACAAGAAGGTGAAGGAGATGGAGATTCAGGTGGAGATGGTCCGGAACCGGAATCTTTCCATGCTGCTGCTCGATAAGGCCAGTTGATGCACTGTTTCCGGAGCAGATGACGGTTCCGCGGCTCCGGGGTCGTTGTTTGAGACTGACGAGTCCCCATCGCAGGTCCTCCCGGGCGCGAAGTATTCCCGATCGGACGCGCCGCCCACTCCCTGGTAACGCCAAACGTCGCCACCCGGCACGCAGCCGTCAGCTGAAATGGGTTACTCTCTCATAAGGGCGCGACCCGCTACAATCATCCGCAAGACCGCACTGTGGAAAGGAATCCCGTGAGCCAGCCTTCGAAAGAGAGCCGGGAACGAAACGAACTTCGCAAGTTCCCCATGATGCCCATTCGGGACATGGTGATCTTTCCTCACATGATGACCCCGTTCGTGGTGGGTCGCGAGTCGAGCGTGCGGGCGCTGGAGGAGGCGCTGAACGGGGAGCGCAAGATCTTTCTCGCCACCCAGCACGACGCCCGCATCGACGAGCCGCGGCCGGATGAGATCTACCAGGTCGGCACCGTAGGCAACATCGTGCAGAGCGTGCGCATGCCTGACGGCAACATCAAGGTGCTGGTCGAAGGCATCGAACGGGCACGCGCCGTCGAGATCAACGACTCCGACGGGTTCTTTGTGGCGACGGTGAAGGTGGCCAAGCCGCTTCCGGAGATCACGCCGCAGGTCGAGCAACTTGTGCAGCGCGTCACTTCCCTGTTTGAGCAATATGTGAAGCTGCAGCAGTCGCTGAATGTGGAGACTGTAGCGTCGGCGATCCGGACCGACGAGCCCTCGAAGCTGGCCGATACGATTGCCGCGAATCTGCAGCTGGAAGTGCCGGATAAACAGGAACTGCTGGACATCTTCGACCTGCCGGAGCGGCTGCTGAAGATCGCCGATGTGCTCGATATCGAGATCGAGAAGCTGAACATGGACCGCAGTATCCAGTCGCGCGTCAAGCGGCAGATGGAGCGGGCACAGAAAGAGTACTACCTCAACGAGAAGATCAAGGCGATCCAGAAAGAACTCGGGCGCGGTGAGAAGAGCGAGTTCGACGAGCTGAAGAAGAAGATCGAAACGGCCGGTATGCCAAAGGACGTCTTTGAGAAGTCGATCCAGGAGCTGAAGAAGCTTGAGGCGATGCCGCCGATGTCGGCCGAGTCGACCGTTTCGCGCAATTATCTGGACTGGCTGCTGGCGGTGCCGTGGAAGAAAAAATCCAAGGAAACGCGCAGCATCGATCACGCCGAGAAGGTGCTGAACGCCGATCACTACGGCCTCGAGAAGATCAAAGAGCGCATCCTGGAATTTCTGGCGGTGCGCCAGCTGGTGAAGAACCCCAAGGGCTCGATCCTGTGCTTCGTCGGGCCTCCGGGCGTGGGCAAGACTTCGCTGGGCATGTCGATTGCGAAGGCGACGGGACGCAAGTTCGTGCGCATGTCGCTGGGCGGCGTGCGGGATGAGGCTGAGATTCGCGGGCATCGCCGCACCTATATTGGCGCGCTGCCTGGACAGATCATCCAGTCGATGAAGAAGGCCGGGACGCGGAATCCGGTTTTCATGCTGGATGAAGTGGACAAGATGGCGTCGGATTTCCGCGGCGATCCGGCATCGGCGCTGCTGGAGGTGCTGGATCCGGAACAGAACCACAGCTTCCAGGATCACTATCTCGACGTCGATTACGACCTCTCGCAGGTTCTGTTTGTGGCGACCGCCAACGTGCTGCACACGATTCCAGCGGCACTCCAGGACCGCATGGAGATTCTGCGGCTGCACGGCTACACCGAGGTCGAGAAGCTGGAAATTGCGAAGCAGTATCTGGTGAAGAAGCAGCGCGACAATACCGGATTGACCGAGAAGAACCTCGCGTTCACCGATGCGGCATTGACCGATATGATTCGCTACTACACGCGCGAAGCGGGCGTCCGGAATCTGGAGCGGGAGATCGGCAACGTCTGCCGGAAGGTAGCCAGGCGCGTTATTAAGCACGGGGCTAAGCACAAAGAGAATGTGACGCCAGAGAATCTGTCCGAGTTTCTGGGGGTGCCGAAGTTCCGGGACTCGATGGTGGGTGAGAAGAGCGAAATTGGTCTCGTCAACGGGCTGGCGTGGACCGAGGTCGGGGGCTGCATTCTGCAGACTGAAGTGCAGGTGCTGGACGGCAAGGGCAAGCTGACCACAACGGGCCAACTGGGCGACGTAATGACGGAGTCGGCGCAGGCCGCGCTCTCGTATGTGCGGAGCCGGGCGCAGCATCTTGGGCTGCCTCGCGACTTTTATCGCAATGTCGACATTCATATTCACGTTCCTGAAGGCGCGATTCCGAAGGACGGACCTTCTGCTGGTATTACGCTGGCGACGGCTCTGGCCAGCGCGCTGGCGCGGATTCCGGTTCGCCGCGATCTGGCGATGACCGGCGAAGTGACCTTACGCGGCAAGGTGCTGGCGATCGGCGGACTCAAAGAGAAGCTGCTGGCGGCGCATCGTGCTGGCATTTTCGAGGCGATTCTGCCCGAGGACAACCGCAAGGATCTACCGGACATTCCGGAGAACCTGCGGAATGCGATGAAGCTGAACTTCGTCGATACGATGGACGAGGTTCTGAAGATCGCGCTCGAGGCTCCTCTGCCGGAACTGAAGGAAGAGACGCCAGATGTCCTGGAGGCGGGCGTGCTCAACGTGCCTGCTACGCCAGAGCAGCGGCCGCATCAGTAGAGCAGCCGGTAGGCGGTAGCTTGCAGCCGGTAGCTAAAGGGCGGTCGGCTAGAAGGCGGTCAGCTGAAAACCGGTTAGCGATGAAGCTGTCAGCGAAGTGCTGTTTGCAGAGAGGCAGGTTCGGGATCGAGCCTGCCTTTTGCTTTTGGGCGCTACAAGGTGGGATCTATGCTGGACTCTACGTTCCCGTTAACGACGGACACATGGATCGAAGTCCGCGCGTGCCACCAGAATGTGTCACCTGTGCGAACGCTCCATTCGGAAACCGGGCCGAAGGTGAGCGGCTTGCCGGGTTCACACTGCTGCGGCTTGCCAGTGGCTTCGTAGAAATCGGCTTCGCCTCCGGCTTTCCCCACAACCTGGGCGTGGCCGTCGGAGTCCACCAGCACCGCATTGCGTTCGTCCACGCCGATGGCACGGATATGGTCCGTCTGGCCGGAGGCGAGGATGCGGGCCATGAAGGCCAGCAGGCGGCCTTCGCGTTTGCGCGTGTCGAAATGCGTATCGGTGATGATGCCGCGCAGGATCGGGATGCCGAGAAGATCCGGCGCGATAACGACCTGGCGATAGAAGGGATCGGCGAGAGCCTCGTCGGAGCTTAGGTCCTTGTCGTCGGGGCGGTCGTTCTGCGCGGAGTAGATGTATTGGCCCAGAACGGCGAGGCCAGCACTGGCGCCGCCGGAGGGAACTCCGCGACGAACGGCATCGCGCAGAGCGGCCTCGACGGGAGTGCCCGCCCAGAAGTTAATGTAGCGGGCCTGATCTCCGCCGGCAATGAAGATAGCGGACGCATGTGTAATCGTATCGGTTACAAAAGGATCGGTCGATGACGCTCGGTCCGGGAGGATCAGTGTCGCAACCGAATTGAGATGGCACAGGCCCTGGACGTAGCGGTTGTAGTCATCGTCGCCGTGGGCGCGGAGGATAAGAAAATCGCCGCCGGCGGCGCGGTCGCAAAGCCAGCGGAAGGCTTCGTCGAGGTCCGTACCGCCACCCATCAGTGCGTATCCGGCGCGGGGATGAACCTCGACATTCTGCGGCGCGCCGACCCGTATATAGCTCCAGGTGTGGGCCGGTGCCGTTTGGGCATTACTACCGAGAGCTGCGGCGAGCAACAGAAGTGTTGCGAGTTTCATAGCTTCCCCAGGGCCTGATCGAGGTCGCCAATGATGTCTGCCTCGTCCTCGATGCCGACCGAGATGCGGACGAGGCCCTGGGTGATCCCAAGGCGCTGCTGTTCCTCGGGGGGAACCGAAGCGTGCGTCGTGGTGGCCGAATGCGAGATGAGCGACTCGACGCCGCCGAGCGATTCGCCGTTGGTGATGACACGGACGGAGCGGAGGAGCTTGTCGGCGTTGGCGCGCGAACCGGTTTCAAACGCGATCATGGATCCGAAGCCGGACATCTGGCGCTTCGCCAGCTCGTGTTGCGGGTGCGATGCGAGGCCGGGATAGAGGACGCGGCTCACCTTCGGGTGCTTCGTTAGAAAATCGGCGACGGCACGGCCGTTGGCGTCGTGCTGGCGCATCCGGACCGCGAGCGTCTTGACGCCCCGCAGGATGAGCCAGCTCTCAAAGGGCGAGAGGATGCCGCCCGTACACTTTTGCACGAAGCGAAACTGCTCGGCGAGGTCGGCCCGCGTGGTGACGAGGATTCCGCCAAGGCCGTCGGAATGGCCGTTGAGGAACTTGGTGGTCGAGTGCATGACGANNATGCCGTGCTCGTGGCAGATATCCGCGACGGCGCGAATATCAGTGAGCATCATCAGCGGGTTGGTGGGCGTTTCGATGTGGACGAGCCTGGTAGTGGGGCGGAGGGCGCCGCGGACGTTGTCGGGGTTCGAGGTGTCGACAAAACTGAACTCGATGCCGTGATGCGGAATGACCTGTGTAAAGAGTCGAGTGGTGCCGCCGTAGACATTGTGTCCGCAGATGACGTGGTCGCCGACTTTGAGCATCGTGACCAGCGCTGCGATGGCCGCCATGCCACTGCCGAATGCGTGGCCGCTGGTGCCGCCTTCGAGCGAGGCGAGGTTGGCTTCGACGGCGTCGCGTGTGGGGTTCGAAACGCGCGAGTATTCCCAGCCGCGGTGCTGCTCGATGCCCTGCAGTTCGTAGGTGGAGGTCAGGTAGAGCGGAACGTTGACAGCTCCGGTCCGGGGATCGGGGCCCTGACCGTCGTGGATGGCGCGCGTAGCAAAGCCGAGCGATGGAGTGGTCATAGTCACTTCCATCTTAGCGGGAGCACAGCGGCCAGCGGCTAATGGCCGGAGTCACGCTGATGGCGGCTAGAAGCTGAAGCTGGCCTGCAAATTGACGGTGCGGTTGCCTCCCGATTGTGGGCCGAAGAAGCCACCGGCGAGCGACTGCGACTTGCCGAAGTAGGGCGACTGCAGGCCGCCGTTCGGGGTACCGAGATTTTCGTGATTCAGGATGTTGGTGGCCCAAACGGTGAAGTTCAGGGTGTATTTGCGGTTGACCGCCTGATCAAGACGGCCGGGACCGCCACGCGAACCACTCAATCCACCGCCGCCGAGTCCCGGAGGACCACCGTGGAAGCCGCCGCCCGGGCCGCCGCCCGCGGCGTGCTCGCCTTCACCCAGTCTGGGGCCGATGCCGATGACCTTGCCAAGGCGCATGTTCAAACTGACGTTGGAGGGGCCGGTACCGAGGCCGTAAGGGACGATTTTCTCGCCGGTTCCGAAGGGATTGACGTTGAAGCAGCCGAGAGTGGTCTGTACCGCTCCCGACTCAGTGCAGGAGGCCGCATACGTAGGCCGGGCGTTGAACTGGTTGTTCCCGGTAAGGTCGGCACCCGTGGTGACGTTGAAGGGGGAGCCTGCGTTGGCCACCAGCATGGGCGACGCGGAGATGCGCCAGGGGAACATAACGTTGCCGAAGACCATCACACGCTGGGCGATGTCGAAGGTGGTGCGGCCGTAATCGAGGCCGGGTTCGCTCGAGACCGAAGGCACCGTACCGACGCCGCTGGTATCGCCATGGGCATTGCTGTAGGTGTAATTGGTGAAGAAGCTAAAATAGCGGTAATTGGCCCGGATGGTGGCCATCAGCTGATGCTCGCGATAGAAGCCGCCCGACTGGTACTGCATGTCATTCTGCGAGGGTTCGCCGGGCTGGCTCGCAGGATACTCGTCATTCTCGAAGCTGGTAATCGCGCCGGGATCGTTGATTTCATCCGCAGCTGCGCTGAGATTGTCCGTGAAGTATTGATGGATGCCCTGCGAGTAGACGTAGGTAACGTTGCCGGTCATAAGTTTCGATAGCTGCCGGTCAACGCCGATGGCGGCTTCCATATCATTGGCTGCCTTCATATTCGGTGAAATGGAGTAGAACGTCGGCGCATTGCGGCCCGTGCCGCTGGAGACGGTGCCGGGATTATAAGGGGCATTCGGGTAGAAGAAGGCCGGCTCATTCACGATCACAGCGGTTTCATGCTTTTTGTCCTCGCTGAGGTGAATAGCCTGGGCGATGTAAGGCACCTGCGCGCCGAATCCGTTTGCGACCGTGAAGCGCTGGTAGAACCAGCCATATCCGGCGCGGACCACGGTTTTGGGCTGCTGCTTGCCGGAAGCGCGGCCAAGAGCGTAGGCAACAGCTACACGCGGGGCCCAGTCACTTTTGTCGTTGATACGGTTCTGGGTTTCCCACCGCCCGCCATAGCTGAAGGTGAAGCGCGGGTTGACCTTCCAGTCGTCCTGATAGAAGAGCGCACCGTCGAAGAGGATGGCGCGGGCCACAGGATTGGCGGCGTTGGTGAAGCTGTACTGCTGCGGCGCGCAGGGACCGAGGGAGGGGTTCACGCAGCCGACATAGGCGCCGAGAGTCGGAAAGACATAAGAGCCGTTGCTGCCACTCGTGCTCAGGTTGGTGTCGTCGTAGGAACGAGCGCGGGCGCCGAAGTTGAGGGAGTGCGCGCCGAAGGCTCCGGAGAAGTAGTTCTGCAGTTCGAAGTCGTTCTCGTGATCCTGCACGGTCTGGGCATTGCTGCCGCCGTAGGTAAAGGATTGCTGCACGGTGACGGAAGGCAGTGGCTGGCCCTGTGCATTGTAGGCGAGCGCCACCGGGTTCTGATTGTTACGAATGCGGCGGTACTGGAATCGGATGTCGTCGACCAGCCTGGGGCTGAGGATCAGGCTGTCGGAGAGCTGAATCTGATTTTCCTGCTGGTTCGTATCGATGGCCTGACTGGGCAGGCTCAGCGGATTGAGGCCGCCGTTGGTGCTCACGCCACGGTTGTATTCGTAGCGCATGGTGAGAGTATTCGCCTTGCCGAGCTGCAGGTCGACACGCGGGCTTAAGCTGATGCGCGAGCTGGGATTGTTGATGGCCTCATTGAGCGACGTCCCGGAGGCGCTCTGCGAACCGTCGGGATTGGTCACAAGAGTGACGCTGGTGGGGTCGATGGCTTCGAGGATGGCCTCGTTCTGCTGATTGCGGGCAAAGATGCTGACGAAGTACGAAGTGCTCTTGTTGATAGGGCCGCCGACGTTGGCGTGCAGGAACCACGAGGAGTAGGAGGGCTCGCTCTTGCCGTAGAGAATCGGGTTCTGGGAGTTAAAGGCGGAATCGTTGCCGGAGACTTCAGCCTGGCCGTGCAGCTTGTCGGTGCCGGGCTTGGTGAAGATCTCAATGCGGCCGTAGCCGAGGCGATCGTATTCCGCCGAGAAGGGATTCTGGTTGACGCGGATTTCCCGGATAGAGGACTTGGGCGGAAGCTGGCCGCCGGTGAAGCCGTCGATGTAGATTTGTCCGCCGTTGGGGCCGGCAGAAGGACCGGCGAGGGCCTGCAATTCGTTCTGCAGTTCGTCGGGATCGTCAGAAAGTGCGTTGAGGTCGCTGCCCTTGATCACGATGGCGCTGGCATTGGCGTCGGCAGCCGTGCCAATGGTGGTGTTCTCGGCCTGGACTTCGACTTGCTGCTGCTGCATCTGGATCTGGAGGGCGGGGTTGAGGGTTTTGATCTGGCCGGCGGCAACGGCGATGTTCGGAACGCGATAGACCGCGAATCCCGGAGCGGTAACCCACACAGAGTAAGTTCCCGGAGGAATACCGTGCACTGCGTACACACCACCGGCGTCGGCTGTAGCTTTGCCGACGGTCTTGCCGGCCGTGTCGAGGACAACGATGGTGGCTCCCGGAATGACCGCACCGGAGGGGTCGGCGACCTGGCCACGAATGCCGCCGGCATTCTGCGCGGGAGCGGCGGGGGCGGCCTGAGGAGCGGAAGGAGTCGTGGGTGCCGCGAGTCCCTGTGCGGAAACCAATGGGGCGGCGGCGAGCAGGAGACCGGCAAAAAATGCAGTCAGGGGCCGACGGCCGGTCCATCGTGAGGAAACCGGGCGAGAAACGATTGCCGCAGAGCGGATCGGAAAAGTTAGACACTTCAAGTAATCGGGGGTTCTGCAGTTCAAAGTAGTTTTCCTTCGTTTGAGTACCGCTCGGGGGTCGTGCCCGGCGGCTTGGTTTGGAATCAGCCTCTGCCAGAAGAGACGCACATTTAGCCTGGCAGGTTCACCTTATTTCTTGCTTAAGAACGTACTTTCTCACTGCGACGTTCCCTCGCCGCCGCCCTGATCGCTGCTCGCACTGCCGCCCAGCCCGCTCCATGCCGAGGAGAACATGCTCTGGCTTCCGCTGGCTGAAGCCTGCAGCATGGGCTCCACGCCTGCGAGCAGGCGGATTGCTGTCGCCGAATCAGGGCTGCCGGAGGTGGCAACGATCATGACCGCGTCACCCTTATGGAGGTCGGAGACGTGAATTTCCGGCGAATGCTGGAGGACACGAGCCAATCCGGCTGCGCCGCCCTGGCCGCCGCCGGGGGTACCCTGAGCACCAGTGCCAGCTTGTCCGCGGAACTGGCCGCCACCGGCAGGAGCGCCAACTGCGGGAGCGGCGGCATGTTGCGCGGAGGATCCCTGCGCCGCGCCGGCGTTGGCTCCGCCACTGGCGCGGAGACGCACGGCGATCATCTGCGCCATTTGCGGATCGAGCTTGCGCAGGTCGGAGTCGGGCGTGGTTTTGATGGTGACCGTCTTCTTCGTAACGAGATCTTTCACGACGAACGTATTCGCACTCGCGTCGATGGAGGACACAGTGCCGGCAATGTTGCGGAACGAACCGGAAACGATCTCGTCGGCGGTGACGTCGTCGCCGGCGCGGTCGCCGCGCGCTTCCACCTGATCGCCGGGCTGAATAGCCGCGAGCGCAGAGGGCTGCGCGTCGGTAAACTTCACGGAATCGGGCGCGTAACGGCGGAAAATCGTCGACGGCGTGGTGTGAATCGTCAGAGTGCGATTCGTCGCCGTGATGGTTACAGTTCCTGCGCCGGCATCGACAGCTTTGACCAGACCGCCGACGCCGCGGCGAGCCCAGTCCGCCTGATCCTGCTGCTGTTTGGCGGCGATATCGCTTGCCTTGTTGACCACGACGACTTTGGCGGCAGGAGGATCACCGGCGACGAGGATCAGAACGCGGTCTCCGGTTGCGATGTCCGGCAGCGTAATTTTGGTGGCGCCGGCGAGGCTCTTCGAGCCCGGCTCGGTGCGGACGATGTTAGCGGTCTCAGGGACCGTGACACTGACATCTGTCCCGGAATCCTGCATGACCGAGACCGAGGTACCGCTGACGGCGGTGACGGTGCCGATCACGCGGCTGGAGATGGGGGCCTGCGCGCAGGCCGGGCGAACGGCAGCGATTGCGAGGAGGCAGCAGAGCCCGGCGAGTGCTGCGCGCAGTTGTCCTGTTCGATTCATCCTTATTCCATTATCTCGCGGGAACCTGGGTGATCTGACGAACCAGGGAGCCTAAAGTTTCAGGACGGAAAGGGTTTCTTACCGGATTCCGGTACCTTTCGAGCGCTCCCAGGATAGGGTCCGCCCTATATGATCGCGGGTGGTTTGTTTTGTTTTCTTTGGCGGCGTCTGTCGGCAGTCCGCAACCGGACATCTATTAAAGGACGAGACGCAAACGAGCGGAAGCGAGAAACGAGCAGAAGATGGCGATTTCCGGCACCAGCAGCAATCGATCTTTGAAGGTTGCCCCCGGCGGCGAAGGCTCCAGCTACGGCAGCGCGCTGGCGATGGTCACCACGCTGTTTTTCATGTGGGGCTTCTTGACGTCGCTGAACGACATTTTGATCCCCCATCTGAAGTCGATCTTCCAGCTGAATTACGCGCAGGTGATGCTGGTGCAGTTCGCGTTCTTCACGACCTATGCGGTGTTGGGGATTCCGTCAGGCAAGGTGGTGGAGTGGATCGGCTACAAGAAGACGATGGTGGCCGGCCTGCTGACGATGGGCGTGGGCTCGCTCCTGTTTGTTCCGGCGGCGAAGGTTCCTTCGTATCCGTTGTTCCTCGGCGCACTGATCGTGCTCGCTGCCGGAATCACAGCGCTGCAGGTGGCCGCGAATCCATATGTGACGGTGCTGGGTCCCGCGCGCACCGCATCGAGCCGGCTGAACCTGACGCAGGCGTTCAACTCGCTGGGGACGGTGATCGGCCCGATTTTCGGAGCCTTCGTGATTCTGCGCACGGCGGGCGCTGTGCAGGACGTCTCGAAGATGTCGCCGGCCGTGCACAAGGCGTATCAGATTCATGAGGCGTCGACGGTCAACATTCCGTATGTGGGGATCGCGCTGGCGCTGGTGCTGCTGGGCCTGGCGATCGCGATGTACAAGTTCCCGCGCATTGAAACTACGAAGGATTACCGGCCCAGCGAGCTGCATAAGGAGAAGGGTGGAATCTGGCGGCATTCACATGTGATCTTCGGTGCGATCGGGATTTTTGTTTACGTGGGCGCCGAGGTTTCGATCGGCAGCTTCCTGATCAACTACTTTGCGCAGCCGGAGATCGGCGGGCTGGCGCAGGCAATGGCCGGCGGATCGGTGCACGCAGCCTCGGCGGCGCTACTGCGGTTCCTGCTGAAGGCCCTGGGCAGCTGGGTTCCGCTCTACTGGGGCGGGCTGATGGTGGGGCGTTTCATCGGGTCGGGGCTGCAGCAAAAGGTAAGCCCAGGTAAGATGCTGAGCGTGTGCGCGCTGTGCGCGTCGGTACTGGTGGTGGTGTCGATGCTCACGAACGGATCGTTCGCGGTGTGGAGCATCCTGCTGGTAGGGCTCTTTAACTCGATTCAGTTCCCGACGATCTTCACTCTGGGCGTCGCCGAGATGGGACCGCTGACCGGCGAAGCCTCCGGCTTACTGATCACCGCCATCGTGGGCGGCGCAATCATTCCGGAGCTGCAGGGAATGCTGGCGGATCGGATCGGGATTCACCATGCGTTCGTGCTGCCGATCCTGTGCTACCTGTACATCGCGTGGTATGGGGTGAGAGGGTCGATCGTGAAGGCGCCGGTGCGGTAGCAGCAGGAGCGCGAAGTTGCACATTCCGCCTGAACGCGAGGAATGGATGTGTTCGTGGAGCAATGAATGCAGAATGCCTCTTTCGAAGTTATTCAACTCTCGTCCGAATCAGCAACGGCGAAAAGGTACGACAACCATCCGATTGCTCAGGTCAACGATCACGAGGTCCGCATCAGCACGATGACTGAGCCTTATCCCTGGCACAGTCATCCCGATTCGGGCGAAGTTTTTCTGTCATTGGAGGGTGGTCTCTTCATTGATTTCGACGATCGAACGGTGGAGTTGCTGCCAGGCCAACTAATCTGTGTTAACCGGGGCGTTCGTCACCGCACAAGACCCGTCGGAGAACGTTCGGTGAATTTAACATTCGAGCGGTCCGGCGCACGGAGTGAGATCCTCACTCCACCGCAGCCGTCGCCGGCGGGGAGCCCGTGCATCCCTGTACGCTGAACGCTGCACCCTGTACCCTGTTCGGTGATGGCCTCCCCACTTCTGCTTTCCGGTCAGACTCTTTCTCTCGATGAAATCGGTCAGGTGGCTTTGGATAAGCGCGCCGTGGCGCTCGATCCAGCGGCGCTGCCGCGCATCCGTGAATCGCGTGCCGTGGTCGATGGGCTGCTCGCGCGCGGGGCGACCGTCTATGGCGTGAACACCGGCTTTGGCAAGCTCTCCGATGTGCGGATCGAGCCCGGCGAGGTGCGGGCGCTGCAGCGGAATCTGGTCCGGAGTCATGCGTGCGGCGTGGGGGAGCCACTGCCGGAGCCGGAGGTTCGCGCGATGCTGTTGCTGCGTGCAAACGTGCTGGCCAAGGGCTTTAGTGGCGTGCGACCCGCGGTGGTGGAGATGCTGCTGTCGCTGCTGAACCGCGGGATTCATCCGGTGGTGCCGGCGCGCGGGTCCGTGGGGGCGAGCGGAGACCTGGCGCCGTTGGCGCACCTTGCGCTGGCCATGATCGGCGAAGGCATGGTGCTGCTGGAGGGGCGGCCGATGCCGGCGGCGATGGCGATGCTGAAGACGGGGCTTCAGCCGCTGGTGCTTGAAGCTAAAGAGGGCCTGGCGCTGCTGAACGGCACCCAGGGTATTACAGGAGTTGGGGGTCTGGCGCTGGCGCGCGCGCTACGCGTGGTGGAGTTGGCCGATCTGGCCGGTGCGATGACGCTGGAGGCCCTGAAAGGGACGCCGACGCCGTTCGATGAGCGCATTCATGCGCTGCGGCCGCATGCGGGGCAGATGGCGGCGGCGGCGCATTTGCGAGCGCTGCTCGCGGAGAGCGAGATTCGCGAGTCGCACCGCGAGAACGATCCGCGCGTGCAGGACGCGTACTGCCTGCGCTGCATGCCGCAGGTACACGGGGCGGTGCGCGATGCGCTCGGGCACGCGCGCGGGACGCTCGAAATTGAAACAGGCGCTGCTACAGATAATCCGCTCGTCTTCGCCGAGGGCGAAATTCTCTCCGGCGGGAATTTTCATGGTGCGCCGCTGGCGCTGCAGCTGGATGCGGCGGCGATTGCGATGACGACGCTGATGGGGATCGGGGAGCGGCGCATCGACCGGCTAGTGAATCCGGACATCAACGAAGGGCTGCCGCCGTTTTTGTCGAAAACGCCGGGAGTTTCGTCGGGGTTCATGATCGCGCACATCGTCGCGGCAGCGCTGTTGAATGAGGCGAAGGTGCTGGCGCATCCAGCGAGCGCCGACAGCGTGCCCACTTCGGGCGGCAAAGAGGATCACGTGTCGATGGGAATGACGGCGGCGCTGAAATTCCGGCAGATTGTCGAGAATGCGGAGCGGCTGCTCGCGATAGAGCTTCTGTGCGCGGCGCAGGCGCTGGATTATCGCGCTCCACTGAAGCCAGCAAGACGGGTGGGCGAAGCACATGCGCGGTTGCGTGAGGTGGTGAAGGGGCTGGGCGAGGACCGCGTGCTGAGCGGGGACATCGAAGCGATGGCGGCGGCGGTTAGAGGCGGGAAGATCGATTCCTGGCGCAGCTAGTACTCGATGCCGCGTTGGGCGAGAATTCCCTTCTGATACGCGTGCTTCACTTCGCGCATTTCAGTCACGGTGTCGGCAATGGCAACGAGCGATGGATGCGCGTTGCGGCCGGTGAGGATGACGTGGACCATCTCCGGGCGCGCCTCGAGCGTTTCAACCACCTTCGCCGGGTCCAGCATGCCGTAGCTGATGGCGTAGTTGATCTCGTCNNGTCCCACTCGCCGGAGAGGATCGCGGCGCACGCCTCTTCCCAGGCTTCTTCGACCAGACGGATGTCTTCAGGATCGGTTTCGGCGCCGCCAATCTTTACGAAACCACGCCCCATCTGGCGCAGAACGAAGTTGTCGCCGAAGGCTTTTGTCGAGTCGAGTTCGCCGTAGTGCCATGAGCCTTTGAGGAATTGCAACATGAGAACGCGCATGCCGTTGCCGACCGCGCGCAACGCGGTACCCATCGCCGCGGTTGTCTTGCCTTTGCCGGGGCCGGTGTTAATGAGGATGAGGCCTTTGCGGGTTTCGCTCGGGATATCGGTCACTGCGTTCTCCAGGAATCCAGCTCCGCCTAACGGCTTCCTGCTCGATGATACGGGTGACCGGCGAGGATCGTCAGCGCGCGGTAGATCTGTTCGCAGAGCACGACGCGGGCCAGTTCGTGCGCCAGGGTCATGGGGCCGAGGGAAAGGGTCTCGGCGGTGCGCCGGCGAGAATCCTGCGACCAGCCATCGCCGGGGCCGATGGCGAAGATCAGCAGCTGGCGGCCCTGGTCGCGCTCGCGCCCAAGCCACTGGGTAAAACCTTCTGACGACATTGACCGGCCGCGCTCATCGAGGAGCACGACCCACGGCGCAGTGCGGGAGCGCTCGCGTTCGATCGCTTTCCACAGCGCGTCTTCCGTGCGATAGACCGGCGTTTCAACCGTCGACTTTCCGGTGCCAGGCAGCAGCGGCTTGATCCGTTCGACATACAGGCGGACCAACTCGTCGAATGCGTCACGGGGACGTGCGCCGACGGCGGCGATCCAGAGTTTCATGGGATTGGCCGTCTAGGCGAGCGCGGGACTCGCCCCAGCAGTCGATAACAGTCAGGGTGAAGAAAGCGGATTTCAGATTTGAGTTTTGGTAGCGCCATCGACTACCACAACCTCGTCCAGAGGACTATAAGCAGCCGGAATTTCATAGAATTAGCCGGAAAAGTTGCCCGCAAAGTTGCCCNNAGTTGCCCCCGGTACGACAGCCTTGCGGTTCTCTTCCGTTTTGGAAGTTTAGCTGCATTTGGGACAGTATTTCGGCTGTTAACCGAAGGGTTGTAGGTTCGAGTCCATACCTGAGGAGCCAATCCCCTTTAAATTCAATAAAATAGAAGAACGATCATTTCGATACCTATCGAAGCTTCGCCGAACTTCGCCAAACTTCGCCGAATTGAAGGCTCGAGATGCCGGAGCAAACTTCCACGAAATGCTCGCGAATCCCTTTCTTTGCTTTATTCATTGTTCGCAGCGGGGCCCGCGTCTTCGCGGCAAATCAGGATCTTGCCCGAAGGGTTGTAAGCGAGTGACGGCGGGAAGCCCATTGCGTCGAACGCGACGGCGCACTGACGGCAGCCTCGAGGTCCTTATGCAGCACCAACTGGAGCACGATGGCCGCTTCGAGCAGCCAGGGAGCCGGAGCCCAGAATTTGGTGAGGGAATTGCGAAGCGAGTGAGCCGACGTGTCCGGCATCGCATTGCGGCCGTCTTTGCAAGACGGGTCTTAGCCTGATCGCTGGTGAGTCCGTTCGGCTCGTCAGTCTTAACCGGCCGGGACCAGTAACGGGTAACGCAATTGCGACAGCACAATCTGCGGCCATCGTTTCTCCATGTTGATCGCGGTGCCGGTCAGCGTTCCTCGGGAGAGGAAACCTGGATTATCACCGCACACCCGCTCCTGACGGTATCGAAATGGCATAGTGGCTAACTTGCAGGGAAGGCCATCTGTCGGCACGGCACGTTTGTGTTCAGCCGCGAGGCAATTCTTCGCTCTTTGAGCAAAAGTGACCATGTTCGCACATAGCTACTCTGCCACACTTGCGTCGGGGAATGACTTGGAAGGATCCCGGTATGAAGCTACGCCTCATCATCCTCCCGTTCATCGTCGGCGCGCATTGTGCAGCCCCCCAGGTACCGGCGAAGGCGCAGTCGTCCCTCGACGCCGGTGATTCTTCTGCCACAGTCGCAGGCACAAAGTCCACACAACCAGACCAGAGCTACAATCGTCCGACCGAGATAACCAAGAATCGTCGCGACGATCTGGGATTGCTGGATCGCCTCGATGTCTACTACGGGATGGCCGACAATCGGATCGGTGTCGCGCGTCTGGATCTGCCGGAGGTGCTGCCACTGGGTGGAGACGTGGACGCGCCGGAGGCAAAAGTATGATGTACACTTGGCGGGCCATGCTTCAGGGTGCGTGTCTTAGTTATTCACTTCCTGGCTATTCACGAGGAAGACGATGATGACTATCGATTCGAATGAGTCCGCCGGTCCACGACGAAGGCCGCTCAGGCGAAGAATTGGGACATTCATCTGGATTGTCGTCCTGGTTGTTCTTCTCTTTCTGCTCGCCCATACCATGGTTCATCACCGTTTCCACAGAGGTGGCAGAACAAACCCGAACGGCACCATCGGACCATAGCGGGTCCAAAAGGAGACTGCTTCCGTTCGCCGAAGCTACTCGAGGCGGTGAACATCACTGTTGCCAGAGAATCTGGGCAGCTTCGAGCGGCACCGATGCGCCCGGATGGTGCGGGATGATGCGTGGGGTGTAATCGCTTGCAAGGCAGCTTCTCGATGTCTCCGCTAAATACACGAGAATGCCTCTTGTATCCGCACAGGCCGTGCATACGCAGCATCGGTGCAAGCACCTCAGCTGGGCACTCTCCCCATGCTTTAGCACGGAGCCTCACCGACGGCAGCGGGGCTGGTCAATTGTGATCACTTTTCAGGGAATATTTCAAGTATCGTGGTTTAGTAACGTCAACATCGAGTCTTTACAAAGCCTCGGGAATCTCATGGCCGCGACCGCCGGGAACAAATTGCCATTGCGATAAATGCCCGTATGCAAGGGAAGGCATGGCACGCAAAGAAAGAATGAAACCGATGGTTCCTCGACAAAAGACACGTGATTTGGCCCGCAGTCTGGTTACTTCCGAGGCAGATCCGGGTATCAGCTCCCCGCAAACCGGACCTGCAACTGTGCGCGTCTATGAAAGGCTGCGACGACAACTCGGCGCATCCGTTGGAGTTGATGGTTTTCAGGCGCTCGCTTCTCGTGCTTTGGCTCTGGCCAAGTCAGAATCTCCCCGGCTCTGCGCCGTTCAGATTACGGGGAATGGAGACTTGCGCGGTCTCGNNGCTCTTTCTCACTTTCCTGGGCGAAGCAACGACGCTGCGTTTGATCGAAGATTTACGCAGTCAGGTCGACGTGAGGAGCGAGTCGGCCTTGGCCACAGCGGCCACGATACCCTCAGCGGCCGATGAAGCGGCAAGGGCTGTGACTTTCGAAGACCTTCTGCTGGAAATTGACCGGCTGAGGAGCGTAAGCGAGCACATTGAGACCCTGGCGGACAGACATCCCGGGATGGAAGATGGGCTCATGAGTGTGGCCGGCAACCTTCGCAGTATCGCTACGGTTCTGGACGTCTTCA
>PMAM01000138.1 GCA_003152595.1 Acidobacterium sp. | reverse complement strand
CTGGAGCGGAAGATTGCGATTTCGTTTGCGCAGGGAGCGGGCGCGCTGGAGTGGGTGTGGAACGTGAACGCGTACATGGCGAATGACAACGAGATTCCGATTGGCGCGGTGCGTCCGGACGGGACGGAGAAGCCGGAGGCGGATGTGCTGCGCGGGTTTGCAGCATTTGCGGCGAAGAGTCCGCAGAGCTTTACGAAAATTGTGCCGCCCGAGGTCACGATGGTGACGTCACAGGTGGAACTGTATTCGGCCATGGGCGCGCTGGCGTGGGACACGCAGAAGAAGGCGCTGCGCGCGATGGCCTATTACGATCACACACCGTTACGCATGCTGCCGGAGAATCGGCTGGAGGAACTGGGGACGCCGAAGCTGGTGTTTTTGCCATCGGCGCAGGGGCTGACGGAGAAGGCGTGGCAGCAACTGCTCGCGTATGTCGAGAAGGGTGGGACGCTGTTGGTGACGGGGCCGGTGGATCGGGATGAGCACTGGGTGGAGGTGGATCGGATGGGTCCACTGGGGGTGAAAGCGGAGGTAATGCCGTTGGCGGTGCGTGAGTCCGTTCTCGCCATTCCTGGCGATCCGCCGCTGACCCTCGGCTTCCCCGCCGTCGTGCAGCAGTCTTCTGCGGACACCATGCGTTTTGCGAGCGGGGGAAGCATCGAGACGATCTCGCGCGGGAGAGGGCGCATTCTCTGGGCGGCCGATCCTGCCGAATTCTCGGAGGATTACGCTTCGATCGCGGCTCTTTACCGGTACGCCCTGGCTACGGCGCACGTTCAGACGCCGTATCAACAGACCGCAGTCCTGGATCCCGGCGTTCTCGCCTACCCCACAGTCCTCAGGGATGTCACCAGCGAAAGTCCCGGAGCGGTTCTCTACAGCTTCAGCAACGAGTCGATGGATGCACAGCCGGTGAGCCTGCGGGACAGTGTCACCGGAGCGCATATCCTGTTCACCCTGCAGCCGCAGCGCGGCGCGGCTCTGTTGTTGGACCGGCAAGGCGTGGTGCTGGCCAGCTACGGCGGAGCGGCGGTGGAGAATCGCTGACTCGGCTTGGCTGCCGACCGAACAAAGGTCTTGTGCGGTGGCGCCTGCAAGCCCGGCATGTTATTCTTATGCCAGACACTTAGGAAGTGTATTCGTAGAAAAATCAGAGGAGTAGCACAAAGGTGCTGGCACCGGAAAAGAAATCCGAAGTNNCATGCTTCGCGGCGGGGACTGCTGATGCTGGTGAGCAAGCGCCGTCGCCTGCTGGACTATCTGAAGACCCACGATTCGGAACGTTACCGGACCGTGATCACCAAGCTGGGCATTCGGAAATAACGCACAGGCCTGGTCTTCGGCGCGCGAGCGACGAGAACCGAGAGAGCACGAACCCTGGAGGCGGCGGCCAATCCGGCCCGGCCTGATTCCCAGGCAGGGTTCGATGCAGCGAGTCGAATCCGTAAACCCCGCTCCTTTCCCGGCTCCCCATCGCCCGCCCAGCCGCGGAACCCGCCTCTTGTGTCGAAGAAGAGAGGAAAAAACATGAAACAGGAAGTTTCAGTCGAGCTTGCCGGGGGCAAGCGACTGCAGTTTGAGACGGGCCGCATGGCCAAACAGGCGTCAGGCGCCGCCCTTGTGACATCAGGGGACACCGCTGTACTGGCCACCGCAGTGGCATCGCCCGATCCGCGGGAAGGCATCGACTTCTTCCCNNAAGCGCGAAGGCCGTCCGAGCGAGCGCGAGGTCCTGACCTGCCGTCAGATCGACCGCCCGATTCGGCCGCTGTTCCCGGAAGGTTTTCGGAACGAGACGCAGATTATCGCGTTGGTTTTTTCCGCGGACCGGGAAAACGATCCGGACATCGTGGGGATCAACGCGGCGGGCTGTGCGCTGGCACTGTCGGACATTCCGTTCGGCGCGACGATTGGCGCGGTGCGGGTGGGTCAGATCAACGGCGAGTTTGTCGTGAATCCGTCGTACACCGAGCGGCGCGACAGCAAGGTGAACATCACGGTGGTGGGAACAAAAGACGGCATCGTGATGATCGAGAGCGGAGCCAGCGAGGCCACGGAAGAGACGGTCGTCGACGCTATCGAGTTCGGCCACACGGAAATCAAGAAGATTGTCGCGGCAATCGAGGAACTGGTTTCGCGCGCGGGCAAGAAGAAGCGGCCGGTGACGGCGCCGGAGTTCGACAGCTCGTATTTTGAGGCGCTGCAGGCAAAGGTGGGTGACAGGCTGAAGGACGCGCTGGATACGAAGGCGCATCCGAAGCTGGAGAGCCAGGTGCTGGTGAAGGCGATCCAGGACGAGTTGAAGGCGGAGATTCCGGCTGACGATAAGGCCGCCGAAGCGAAGAAGAAGCTGGCACATTATTACGAGCTTCTGCGCGAGCGGCTGTTCCGGGAGCAGGTGACGAAGGAGCGGGTGCGGCCGGACCACCGCGCATTCGACGAGATTCGTCCGATTTCGATCGAGCTGGGCGTGCTGCCGCGGACCCATGGTTCGGCGCTGTTTACGCGTGGTGAAACGCAGGCGCTGGTGACGGCGACGCTGGGCACGACGGACGATTCGCAGCGGCTGGAGACCTTCGAAGGCGAGCAGCGGAAAAAGTTNNACGGGCCGCATGACCGGCGTGGGACGTCGCGAGGTGGGACACGGAGCGCTGGCGGAGCGCGCGATCAGCGCAGTTCTGCCGACCGAAGAAGAGTCGCCGTACTCGCTGCGCGTGGTGTCGGACATCCTGGAGTCGAACGGGTCTTCGTCGATGGCGTCGGTTTGCGGAGCGAGCCTGGCGCTGATGGATGCGGGTATTCCGCTGAAGTCTTCGGTGGCGGGCATCGCGATGGGTCTGGTGAAGGAGGGCGACGATTACGCCATCCTGACCGACATTGCCGGCGCGGAGGATCACTACGGCGACATGGACTTTAAAGTGGCCGGGACGCGTAAGGGGATCACCGCGCTGCAGATGGACATTAAGATCGGCGGGATCACGGGACAGATCATGCGCGAGGCGATGGAACAAGCGCGTCGCGGGCGGCTGTTCCTGCTGGATACGATGGATGCGATTCTGAGCGGGCCGCGGACGGAGAAGTCGAAGTTCGCGCCGCAAATCCGGACGCTGCAGATTCCGACCGACAAGATTCGGGATCTGATCGGGCCGGGCGGAAAGACGATCCGCGGGATCATCGAAGCGACGCAGGTGAAGATCGACGTCGACGACACGGGCAAGGTCAACGTGGCTTCTTCGGACGAGGAAGGTTTGAAGAAGGCGCTGGCGATGATCAACGACCTGACCGCGGTGCCGGAGGTAGGGAAAGTCTACCTGGGCAAAGTGGTCCGGCTGGCGGAGTTCGGGGCGTTCGTGGAGATTTTCCCGGGCACCGACGGGCTGCTGCACATCAGCGAAATCGCCGAGCATCGCGTGCGCGAGGTGAAAGACGAGCTGCGCGAGGGCGATCAGGTAATGGTGAAGGTTCTCGGCGTCGAAGGCAATCGCATCAAGCTGTCGCGCAAGGCTGTGCTGCGGGAGCAGCGGCAGAAGCTGGGCCTGCCCGATCCGAATCAGGGCACCGATATGGCGGCTTCGGGCGATCGGCCCGAGCGCTCCGAGCGCGGAGAACGGCCCGAGCGCGGCGAGCGGCATGATCGCGGCGACCGCGGAGATCGGGGCGAGCGCGGCGATCGTCCACCGCGTGCGCCACGGCCGCCTGCGGCCGCGGCTCCAGCCGCTCCGGAAGAGCGGCAGCCCACTTCGAACGCAAGCACGATCATGATCGAGGGCGGCGAGGATTTCGACGACCCCGAGAGCGGACTGGAAGAAGGCGAGGAGATTAACTTCAACCGCGCCGACGGGGTTCCCGTGGTTGTGGGGCCGCAGGGCGAGCGCCGTCCGGGAGGACCTGGCGCGGGTCCCGGTGGCCCGGCTGGTCAGCGCCGTCGTCGCCGCCGTGGACGCCGTCCGGGTGGACCCGGGGGCGGAAGCGGAAGCCGCGCATAACAGGGCTCAGAGCACAGAGCTCAGGTCACAGAGGGGCTGGATCTAAGGATCCGGCCCCTCGTTTTTGTGGTCTGTTCAGGCGATGGGCGCGGGGACGGCGGATTCTGTCGGCGATGGGGTGCTGAAACGAGCCCGAAGCGCTGCGGCAAGTGAGGCGATCGCATAGGCTGCCAGAATGGCGAGCAGCGAGTCGATCACATGACGATACCGCGAATCAGCATGCGTGATGTAGTACGGAAGCGGGTAGATCGCCACTGGAATCGCATAAACAACTGCGCTTTTGCAGCGACGGCATGCGATCGCGAGACCGCTGCAGGCCAACAGGGAGAACGCCACAGTCAGCCAGGACGCCCCCTGGTCCTCAGAGCCCCAGAAACGCCCGATGCGACGCACCGTCAGCGCGAAGAACGTGCGTGGGTAGGTTCGGATGAAATCGAAGGCGTCCTGAGTCTTCATCTTCATATAGCCTTTTTTCCCCAGCGATACGAAAATGGCGCGCTCCTGAGCGCTCTCCTCGGGGTCGAACCGGCGGTCCGAATTCCCGTCCCCGCCGGGGTGGTTACCCAGCCACAATTCATAGCCGAAGTTGGATCGCNNGGGTTCGAACACGGAGTAGTGCCGCGAACATTCCGACAAGCAGCAGGGTGGAGAGGCACGTTTCCCAAACGAAGAAGGGTTCAGCCGCGAGGGGCAGCGAGAAGGCGCAGATACACCCGGCGATTCTTGCAGTCAGATCCCCAAAGCTTCGCCGCGCCAGGCTCATGACAAACCAGACCGTCAGGACAGAGAAGAAAATTTGCAGCGCGACGATGCCGACCAGAGCGACGGCGCTCACGCCGAAGATCCTGAGGAAGCCGGCGACAAGCAGCGGATAGCCGGGCGAGAGAAAAGCCGTTGGGCCGGACCAGGCGGGGAACGGCGAACTGAAGCCATGACCCTGGGCCAGTGATCGAGCGACGGCGAGCATTTCAGAATTGGCATGGACCTGCACGGCCGGCGGACAGCGCCGGAAGGCAATGATCGTGGCCGCGAGGCGCAGGATGAGCGCCGCCACGAGGATCGCACCCGTTTGCAACGACGCGGGAACGCGCACGCGGGCTGGCGCAAGGGCGGTGGTGGCCATGTGGATCCGATTCCCACCTTATCCCGCGAGAAGAGCCAGCGACGATGGCTCGTCCGGGGGATGTGCCGGAGGGGAAGGCTGGACAAGGGCGCACGGAGCGCACAGAACGGCAGTGCGCCGGATAAAAAATTTACGCGTCTTTTCTTTAACCTGAACGTCTTCAATGGATTGGCCTGGATCCAGAGGGACCAGATGAGTTAGTTACTCATCTGGCAACGAACCATCCCGCTGGCCTCCTCGGGCATCTTTGATCAGGTAGACTGTCGCCCATGAGCGCATCCATGTACATCGTCGTGGAGGGAGAAGACCCCGGTTACGACATCTTCGTGAACGGCCATGCGCTGGCCCGCAACGAGGATGCTCTCGAGAAGCTGGCTCTTCGCCTGGGTGTGAAGCCGCTGCTGGAATTCTTCTCGGCCGATGAGAATTCGATGGCTCTGCTGCTGGAAGAAGGGGCCGGGGATCCGGAGTGGGCAAGAACGCTGCCGCCGCCGCAGTGGTTTACGCCGGAAGACGGGCTGATCACGATCTGCACGCTGCACGATTTTCTAAAAGAGGCGCCGACGGCGCTGGGCGCGGACACGACGCGCGTGGTCTCAGAACTGGCGGAGTACGAGCGGGTGCTGCGCAAGACGGCGGTGCGGAACTTTCGCTGGCAGCTGGCGGTGAGCTGGAAGTAGCGAGCCGGNNGGCAGCGGCGATCTGAAAGAGCCTGGCTCAATCCCATCCCAAAATAATTGAAAAGTATGGCCACGGTCGGGTAGTTCCCTGCCCTACCACTGCACGCCGGGATACAAGCTGGGCAGGCGGTCGACGCGGAACTGGTCTGCGCCGGGGGTGGTGGCCTGCCAGATGACATGGGAGGCGGTGGGATCGAGTTCCTGCACGATGGCGCCTGTGGTCGGGGCGCAGAAGTCTATGTGCACGTCGCCATTTTCCAGCTGTTCCACATTGCCTCCAAAGAAGCTGAAGGAGCTTGGCGGCGGAACGTCATGGGCAACCAGTGTTGCCGTCATATTCGACTCATTCAGCTCAAGAACCGGCACGGTTGAATAACACTGGGCGCTCCCCGGCGTCCCGGGCTTGCACATCACCTGTCCGGTCGGAGCCGGAAACATGCGGTCGTTCCCGTTGTCCATCAGCCCGAGGCGGAAAATGCCGCTGGTGTTGGGGGTGAAGTAGCTCAGCCCGTGCTGGGCGTAGAACCAGTCGGTGGGATCGGTGCCGCCGATTAGTTTGAAGTCGCCACCTTCTCCCAGACGCCACAAGACGTTGCCGGACCCATGGCCGTCGTTGAAGTCGATCTTGATGATCCAGTTCTGGTGGCGGATGGAGAGAAGAAGGTTGTGGTCGTCGCTGGAATAGAGCAAGCCGTTGGAGTGGGTCCAGTCGGGGAAGTTCATAGGACGGCGGTTGATGTCGAGATGATCGAAGCTGCTCCAGACCCAGTCGGGGTTGAAGTTCTGATCGACGTCGACGAGGACATCGCCCAGGACGGCGGTGGGTTTCGAATAGCCCTGCAGGTTGGCGATGGTTTTCGATTCGGCGGCGAGCAGCACCCAGTGGCCGTTGGGCAACGCCAGCGCGTCATGATGAAAGCTGGTGAGCTGAACCTTGTCGCCGCTGGAATCCTCGAAGCCTGCGGCAGCCAGTTCCTGGTTCAGCGTAGGCATACTGATCTCGCGCACCGTGTTCCCGGCAAGGTCCACTTCGCGGACTGCGTTGATGGTGTCCGTCCCTGACGATGCTGGAGCGCCGAGGGAGGACAAATATGAAACCACCATGAAGAGATGGCCGTTGGGTAAAAGCTGAATTCCCTGGATCAGGTCGAGGCTTGACTTCGCATAGGTGTAGGTCCAGATCACGTTGCCATTCAGGTCGGTGGCAAATGCCTCGGCATCACTTTGCGGTGTAATCGTATTCCACATCTCGATTCCGGACTGAGGAGTACCGGAAACAGTTACCGGGCTGGTGACGGGCGGCGTACCCGTCTTCAGGGGCGCACCGGAGGCAAACTGAGAATGGTCCGTGTCGGCGAGCGTCGCACCGTCATTGAGCGCTACCTGCGCGCGCATGTGGTAAAGCGTTTGGCCCAGCATTCCAGCCACGTAGATGTCGACCTGACCGCCATTGGCTGAGGGCGTTGGGACCTGCCATGTATTCAGCCCGTAGCTGGAGGTCGGCCCGAATTGAATCGACACCTGACCCGGTGCCGGCAAATAGATCGAGTACAGCACTACCTGAGGGTTGAGCGTGGGCTGAATGAGGCCAGGATTGATGACCGACGCGACCGCGGTGGCATAGTTTTGCTGCGGGGACGCAGTTAGCTCAGCGGTGACGGTGAAGTTTGCACTCTGTGCGAGGGTGGCAGGAGCGGTGTAGTTTCCGGAGGCGTCGACGGTGCCCGTGGAGGCATTGCCGCCGACAACGCCGTTGACCAGCCAGGTCAATGGACCGCCGGCTGTCGCGGAGAAGTGCGTGGTTTGACCCGGCGACAAGGCGACGTATTGGGGACTAATGGTCACCGAGCCGCTGCCCCCGGCGCCAGGGGGTGCCTGGCCCGGAGGTGGGGAAACGGGATTTTGAGGCGACTCCGGACCGAATGTAACACCGCAGCCGGCCACCAGAACTGCGGATAACAGACCCAGAACAGCCTGAATGCGGATCGTGCGCGACGGCTTCACAGAGTTAACTCGATAGAGCCCGGATGTGTAATTCCTGGAGGCCGCGCCGTATGAGCATCGAGAGCCGGCGAGGCAGCGTTAGTCGAATTCTGGGACGAGGAGCGATGCGCCAGCCCTGACCCGGGGATCAGTGACTGACGCTCACACCGAATTCAGAAACGAATGCCGAAACTGATCGGAATCAGGGCCTCGGTTCCCTCTCCCTGTCCACTATTGGAGGAGTTGGCCACCGGAGAATTGACCCAGACATAGCGAACCTCGGCGAAGAGCTTCCCGTTACTGTCTTCGCCGAAGACCTTGTGGTAGACGCCGGCGCCGACGTTGAAGCCACCCTGATTGCTGGAGAAATGACCGATGGTCTCCGCCACGTCATAGCAGAAGCCGTAATAGCCGCATTCCTGAACCGGCGAGGTAAAGTTAGTCACCTTGCGGTAGAAGCCTCCGCCACCGGTGACGTAGGCGCCACTCTTATGGCTGACGGGCAGGTAGAAGATGGGATCGACGGTCAGCGACCAGGTATTGATATTGCCACCGATGGACATACCGCTGCTGGAGCTGGAGCTGGTACCCTCCGCAGTGTTCAGCGCGTTCAGATAATCGCTGGCCATCCCCTGGCGAAGGAACTGATACTCGAGCAGAGCGCCGAACCTCTTGGTGAAATTCCAGCCACCGCCGAGCGTGACATCGTAACCAAGGGCTTCACTCGGGCTCAGATCGCCGTTATTGAGAGCAGTCTGGGAGAAGGTGGTGTCGTTGCCGACAGGCACGCTGAGACCAAAACCACCCTCGAAGGCGATGTGGCTCCACTTGCTCTCGTAGTTGGGATAGCTGGAGGAGCGACGATTGTTGCCGCCGTATTGTGGCGAAGCACTGGCACCGCTCGAGGGCTCGGCGTACGACGAGCCGCCCAGCAGCGAATCGGTACTGAGATACGCGCTGTAACTGGAGGAAGAGCTGGAGAGATTCTGTCCGCTCGCATTGTCCACAGCCTGGGCCGTCTGGGCTGCCGCGTTGAGCGAGAATCCGATGGCAAAAGCAGAAGCAGCAATCAACATGCGCCGCAGCAGCGGGCAGTGACGATCACAGTTCGCGACCATTGATAACACCTCAGATTGATTGAGAGTACGAAACTGTAGAAACAGGCCGAAGCCCACCAGGTACTTGGACACGGAAATTCGTCCTAAGTTTCACTTTAGGATGCATTTTTAGGAACTCGGGCCCGTACTACTGACCGGGGATGAAGGGGATGAACCCGCCAAAGACTGCCGGGCCCGCCGCAGCAGGCCCGGTCCTTCCTGACTATTCTATCCCTGAATGTCGAACTGCTCCGGCGGCAGGGCCGGATCGCTCTTGACGAGAATGGTCTTGCCGATCATCTCCTCGAGTTCGTTCAGCCATTTCGCATTGTTGGCCTTGAGCACCTTGACGACTTCAGGGTGAACACGCAGCATGACGTCGCCGCGCTCGAAGTGGCGCATCATCTTGCGCATCTCGGTCCAGAGCTCGTTGGCCACGGTGATGGGGCTCTTGACCATGCCGGTTCCGGTGCAGACGGGGCAAGGAACGCTGAGGGTCCGCTCGAGCGACTGCTTGACGCGCTTGCGGGTAATGGCGACCAGGCCAAAATCGTTGAACTGGAGAACCTTGGAAGGTGCGCGATCGGCCTTGAGAGCATCTTCGAGGGCCTGGGTGACCTTCTGGCGGTTGCGGCGCTCGTCCATATCGATGAAGTCGATGACGATGATGCCGCCCAGATCGCGGAGGCGAATCTGGCGCACGATTTCGGGGATGGC
>PMAM01000113.1:1145-11361 GCA_003152595.1 Acidobacterium sp. | reverse complement strand
CCGGCTACCTCCACGTCGGCGGAGCCCGCACCGCCCTCTTCAACTGGCTCTTCGCCCGCCACTTTGGCGGCACCTTCATCCTCCGCATCGAGGACACTGACTTCGAGCGCTCCTCCGAAGCCATGGTCGACGGCATCCTCGAAGGCATGCGCTGGATCGGCCTCGACTGGGACGAGGGCCCCTTCTTCCAGTCCCGGCGCCTCCCCCTCTACCAGGCCACCGCCCAAAAGCTCATCGACTCTGGCCACGCCTACTATTGCTTCTGCACCAAAGAGGAGCTCGAAGCCCGCCGCGCCGAAGGCACTGCCACCATGTATGACCGCCGCTGCCGCACCCTCGACCCCGCCGAGTCGAAACAACGCCGCCTGGACGGCGAAGCCGCGGCCATCCGCTTCTCCGTCCCCGACGGCTCCACCTCGTGGGATGACGCCGTCTTCGGCAAAGTCGAGTTCGCCAATGCCGAACTCGAAGACTTCGTCCTCCTCCGCTCCGACGGCATCCCCACTTACCACCTCTCGGTGGTGGCCGACGACATCGACATGCGCCTCACCCACATCATCCGCGGCGCCGACCACATCTCGAACACGCCCAAGCAGATCCTGCAATACCGCGCGCTCGGCGCCGAGCTTCCGGTCTTCGCCCACGTCCCGCTCATCCTCGGCCCGGACAAAACACGCCTCTCCAAACGCCACGGCGCAACGTCGGTCATCGCCTACAAAGAGATGGGTATCGTCCCCGAAGCCTTTCGCAACTTCCTTGCGCTGCTCGGCTGGTCGCCGGGGTCGAAGCAAAATCCGCAGCACAAAGACCGCGAGATCTTCTCCTCCGACGACCTCATCCAGCTCTTCACCCTCGACGGCATCTCGAAATCGAATGCCGTCTTCGACAATGACAAGCTCGCCTGGTTCAACACCGAGTACATCCGCGCCTACGACTCGAATAAGCTACTGCCACTGATACAAAATGAATGGGTCGCGGCCGGCTTCACTCCGGCTCGCACACGCGAAGAAATCCTCGCCGCCATCGAACTCCTCAGGCCGCGCGCCCGCAGCCTCAGGGACTTCGCCACTCTCTTCCGCGCTTACTTCAGCGACGACTTCGAATATGATCCCGCCGCGGTTACAAAATTCCTGGCCGACGCCGCTCTGCCCGCCCTGCTCCAGGAACTCGCCCAGCGCTACGGCGTCGCGCCCGACTTCACCGAAGCGTCGGCCGAAGAGACTCTGCGCTCCTTCGCAGCCGAAAAGGGCATGAAGGCTGGAGCGCTGATCAACGGCTCCCGCGTCGCCCTCACCGGCCAGGCGGTCGCCCCCAGCCTCTTCGCCGTCATGGCCCTGCTCGGCAAAGACAGTGTCATCCAGCGCCTCTCCACGATCGACAAAGTCCCGACTTCGGGCTGACTGCTGTCCGCTATACGCTGTCCGCTGTCTCTTGCTACAATCCAAAGAGCGGAATGGTGACAGTTCCGCTGTTTCACGTCGGGTTTGGGTCCGGTTCCACCGATCAGACGCAAACCGAAATCAACGCGAGTGCAAGGCTCGCGGAGCAGGTCTCAAAGGCGTAAGGGGACGTAGTTCAGTTGGTTAGAATGCTGCCCTGTCACGGCAGAGGTCGCGGGTTCGAGCCCCGTCGTCCCCGCCATACAAACCCAAAATAATCAAGGGTTTATGGCAAGTGGCAAAATCAAGAGACACTAGAGAGGGTGCTGAAGGTCTTAGCGCCTTTTTTCTTGCCCGTTTTTCCCATCTCGGCGGGTGCTGACGAGGGTGCTGAAAGCGCCTTCTTCTTGCCCGCTTCCAGGACCATCGTCATCACGCGGTTGTTGGCCTCCCGCTTCGTCGCGGAGATGGCTCGCGTGACCGAAACGAAGTGTTCCACTTCTCGCAGAACGTGTGGCATTAACTCGGTATAGTTCTGGACGTCTCTAACCCCGCGGATTACCGGTTGCAAATGCCACGATCTTCTCATCGGGAACTCCCTGATCGAGCATTTCGAATGGGCCAATGGGACGTGCATTGAAGACGCATCCGGGAAACGTCGGAGCATCTCTCAAAACTCCTGCGCCTGTGCAGGAAGTCATCAGCCATTCCCTTTCGGATGGCGGTTTAGGGCGGATTCCGTCGCCGTCCCTCGATCTGCAGCACAGCAATGAACAGCCTGCAGCGCGAAACAAGATCAGGCGAGCGCGGAAACCTCCCGTTCCAGTCGGTTGAGGCGTTCAATTGCCGACTCGACCGCGGGAGTTCCTTCTTCTTTAACTTTCCGGGCGCGGTCAAGGGCCTGTTCTGCAATGCGGCTGATTTCGTGCAGCAGCTTGCGGATCTCGACCTCCAGGCGNNATGCGATTGAGAACATCGTTTTGTACGCGCGAGCTGTTCACTTCCAAAAGATGCCGCAGAAATTCTCGAGCCTCTTTCGCGATTACTTTGCGTGCACCCACCAGCGGCAGCAAGATGTCGGCCAGCCAGCGCAGCGGTGATGGGGGTTGCGCCGTTCCGATAAAGTCCTCAAAAATGAACCTGGATCGCACGCGCAAGCCCTTCTCAGGATCGAGCGCATGGGGCATCCGCGCCAGTTCGTTGAGGCCTGCATCCGCGAGCTTTTTCAGAAAGCTGTTTCCCATCTCCACAAATCGAAGGGCCACGGCCCGGTATTGGCGCTCGCCCTCTTCCTGTTCAGGTCTGAGCCAGGGCGTAATCCTGCGGCGCGCAATTTCCTGGGCGAGATGCATCACTCGGCGCCGATAGTGTGGGCCAAAACCGAGAAGTACAGACGGTAGTTCCTCACCAAATTCTGTTTCAGATTCCGTCCACGCGGAATGGTAGAACCGCTTGTGCCNNCGCTCTGCCTCGCTGATGGTTTCCCTCATAAGCTCGATCCGCCGTTCGGATTCTTCGATCGGCCGCCGGAGCGCCTCACGGTCCTCACTGATAACGGCCAGCAGTTGCTCGCTCAGGCGCTGGAGGCCGCGGTCGCAGGCCGCGCGAACGAGATTCCTGCCCGAGTCTTCAACGAGGTGATGCAAACTCGCCAGAAGTCTTTCCCAATCGCGCAGCGCACCGTGGTTTTCCATCCGCTCGGCGGCGCTAACCTCAAAGACCTCGCCCATCGGGCGATGCAGCCGCTTNNTCGAGAACTTCGCGCGTGAACCTGACCGCCGCTGCGCGCTCCGGATCAGTAGTGCGATCCGCTTTGTTGATGACCAGGATTAAATCCTGAACCTGCCTGCCGACGGCTTCGACCAGCGCCAACTCCTCGCCGCCAATCGGCGGATCGGCTCCGACCACAACCAGGGCTGCATCGATGTGAGGAATGAATGCCTGCGTGGTTGCCGAATTTCCGGTGAAGACGGAGCCCAAACCTGGCGTGTCCACAAAACACATGCCGGAGGACAACAGGGAGCTGGGCACGAATACTTCCGCGCCCTCCACGCCTTTTTGGTTTTCGGGGTTGAGTTCCTCGGTCACGTATTCCTTCAAGTCGGGCGTCGCGACCTCCTGCCAGGACCCGTCTCGCATGCGAACGCGCGCGCGAAGTTCGCCGCCAAACCGAATCACGGTAGGCACTGCCGTCACCGGAACATATCCGGTCGGAACGACTGCGTGGCCGACCAGAGCGTTGAGCAGGGTCGATTTGCCTCGCTTAAACTGGCCGACACAGGCTACATAGAAGCGCCCTTCGGAAACCCGCGCTGCGAGCTCGCGTGCTTCCTCTGCGACCGGCTCAGCTACAAGTTCCTGGGCCAGATCGGCAAGTCGCAACAGACGAGAGGCGCCGTCAACAGGCACGGATGTCTCAGCCGGAAGGCCGCCGTAATCCTGCACTGTCGAACTGCTCTTGTATGTCTGCATCTGTTACTACGCTTTTCCCCGAACATCTTCCTGACGAACGTATCGGATGACTTCGACCCGGGACATCGCAACCAGGCCGTCCTGGACCATCTCGTCCAGATGGGGAATCAGCTTTGCGATCTGCTCTTCGGTGTCGATCACGCTCAGCATGACTGGGGCATCTCTGGAGAATTTCCAATGGCTGGCGTGATGAATGCGAGTGCTCGCTCCGTAGCCCTCGATGCCCCGGTAAACGGTAGCTCCCGCTATTCCCAGATCCTGGCACTTTGAGAGGATGGCTTCGTACAGCGGCTTTCCGTTCCACTTATCGCTCTCACCGAAGTGGATTCGCAACATACGAGCCTGAAATTGTTCTTTCATGGTTCAGCCTCCGCCTATGCCATTCCATCGCCAGAATCGACTTCAATGGGGCGATGCGAATACTTGATGATTTCGACATCCGAAAGTACAACCAGGCCTTCCTCCACCATCTGTTCAACCAAAGGCAGAAACGCCCGGAGTTTTTCCTCCGTGTCGACGGCGGAGAGCATGATGGAGCAGTCGTGGCTCAGTTGCAACGGCTTGTCCTTATGGATTCTTCGGTGCGCTCCGTAGCCGAGGATGCCCTTGTAGACCGTCACCCCGGCGACGTCGTTCGCTCGCATCGCCTCGACCAGAGCCTGATAGAGCGGTCTGCCTTTCCATCGATCCGATTCGCCAATATAGATCCGCATCAATCGCGCGTTGCCCTCGATCTTCTGGTGGGCCGCCGGCCGCACCTTTTTGGCTTTGGACGGCTGCGCGGGCTTGGCGACCATTGTTTCCTGAATCTCGATCATGCCGCTTCCGGCCAGGTCTTCGAGTTTGCCCAGCAGTTCGTTCACTTTTTCCCGCGATTCGATGAATTCAATTTTCAACGGCAAATGATCGGAAATCTCCACGAAGCTCGATGAGTGCATGTGGCGATCCGCTCCGAATCCCGCGATACCCTTCAGAACCGTCGCGCCAGACACTCCTCGAAAAAACAGGAAATCGAGAATTCTGGAATAGGTGGGTATTCCATGCTGCGTCGAACCCTCGCTCACGTAGATAATGACCTTCACTGCTTTTCCGGCACTTAGCATGTCAATCCTTCTTTTTATGGACGCAGCCCCCGCTGCGAAGCAGGAAACTCGGCTGCGCGGCCGACTGCGCCCCATCCGATTCGGTCGGACTCCGGCAGCAACTCATCACGGAGATGCTCGAGGTCCGCGCTCAATTGTTGCCGATAACTCTCCATCGCGCCATCGATTCCGGGAATCGGCGCTCGTCAGTCTGCAGGCGATCGGCCTGGAATTCCTTCAAAAGACGGCAGAAGGGACAGCCCGGCTGGTGGAGGACGGGAAGTATCGAGTGATAGACAACGTGCTGCTTATGTCTTCTCATGAAATGGCCTCCGCGATCAGCACCCCACACCAGATCGCGACCAGCCCCAGAAAGAGGCTGGCCAGCGCGTAGAACGATGCGATGAAGAACGCGCCTGTCCGAATGGAAGAGAACGTCTCCCACTCATAGGTTGAGAACGTGCTGTACGCTCCGACGAAGCCGACGGGGACCAGATAGCGCCAGGTGGGATTGAGTTCTGCCCGCCTGCCGAAAAATGTCAGGGCGAATCCGATAATGACGCAGGCTGTGAGATTGATGACGAAGGTTCCGTAATAAAACTTCGTTCCCAGCCGGCTGGCAATTGTCGACCCGACCCAGTACCTCGCGATCGATCCGATTGCGCCGCCCAACGCGATAAAGAAATATTTCTGCAACGTCCGCTTCTCCTTGATGGATTAGGCCCGCTTTGCTGCCAACTCAGAGTTTTCTGCCGAACTCCAGTTCCGCAGCAGGTCTAAATCATTCTTTACCTGGGCGAGGTCCTTTGCGCCTTCCGACAGACCGCCGATGCGATGAACCTGTGCGCGGTAGGCATCGGCGTAGGAATTAACGACCGCCTCGATCTTTCGAATCGCCTGATCGCTCCATTGCCGTAATGCATGACCGTAAAGATGGAGCTCATCGTGGAGCACCGATCCGATATCCTGACTCAGGCTTTTCGCGATGGCGGCGCGCACCACGCGATCCCCAAGCCACTTCCATCTCCCGGCACTCGTCGCATTAGGCAAAGCCGCCAGCTCAAATCGCGGTACGTCGCGCAGAATCGCTGCAACTTCCTCCTGCGCTGGCGCCTCCTTGTTCCCGAGTTCCTCTGCGACCTGCTGCAGGGTGCCTACGGCTTGCCCCATCGCGGCGCGGAGTTGTTCTACCCGCTGATTCAGGAACTCCTGCACGATATCGTGAATCCATCCCGTGAGCTGCAGTGCGCTGACTGACTGGCCGGGATTGGAATGTGTCCAGCTCAGCGCGCGATCCACTACCTTGTCGATGACGGACTGCGGCGACTCAACAAATTCGAGGAATGCGTGGTCGAGGGAAGTTCGCAGCTCGCCAATCTCACCCGTAACCAGGCGCAGCCGTGATTCCAGCTCGGGCGCCTGAATGGCAAACGTGGATTTTCCGCGGCTCTCCTGGCCGAGAATTGTGTCGAGGGCGGCGACGACGGAATCGCGGAGAGCCCCTATCTTTCTTGCCATCGACGCCTCCCGCAACGCCTGCGCTTCCTCAAAGCGCGGCAGCAGCTCTCGTTCGAAGAAGTGGTCGAGCAGAACGGAGGCCGCGGGAACCGAACTCACCGCGTGAACCTGGACGGTGATCCCGAGTTCGCGGTGCAATTCATCCTTGATGTAGGCGACTGTCCGATGAAGATCGCCTTCGGCCAGCAGGTCGGACTTGCTGAGCATGACCAGCGCCGGAATTCCGGCCTCATAGAGCAGCCGCAGAGTGCCGATGTCTTCGTCATTCAGCGTAGTGCCTGCATCGATCAGCAGCAGAGCCAGATCGCAAACCGGCAAATACGCCAGCGTTTCGGCGGCTCCCTTTCTGGCAAGCGAGCCAAGTCCGGGCGTATCGACAAGAACGATCCCCTGCTTCAGCCGGCGCGAGGGCACCTCCACCAGCGCGCGGGCAACGTTCCTCAGGTTGCCAGGATTGCCCTGTTCGGTCACCAGTGCGGCGAGCTGTTCAACGGGAATGATCTCGTTGCGGCCGTCGCCGTAGGTCACAGCGGCACGAAGCGATGATCCGTAACGCAACTTCGTGGGCACAGCAGTAATGGGATTGACCCCCACGGGCAGGACATCGGTTTCCAGGAGAGCGTTGAGTAAGGATGATTTACCGCTGCTAACTCGGCCGAACAGTGCAACCTCCAGATTGTTGTCCTCCATTCGGGCAGCCAGCGAAGCGATGCGCGGCCGGAATTCCACCAGCCCCTGACGGGTAATAATCTTTTCGATCGCGCGCAGAAGTGCAACGTCGTAGCCGGTTTGTTCCAGCTTTTGCAATCTCGATTCGAGGTTTGTGGTCAGTTCCTGGCGGAGGTAGCGCTCCATCCCCTCCACCAGCGAGCGAAGTTCGTGCACCACGCCGTTCAGTTCGCTGACTGCATCTTCGGGGACGACTCCCGATCCCCGCATGTAGCCGGGGCGCAGCTCTTCGACCGCAATATCAATAAAGGCGAGATTCGTCAGGACGGCTCGCGTGGCCGGAATCTCGGGGGGATTCGGCTTCATGTGCTGCCAGTCCAGTGCCCGCAGCAGTTGCCTGCGCAGCCGGCGGGCGTAGTCCTCTACCACCCGGATCTGCGCGGGCGCGGCGTCAACGATATAGCGCGGAAACGGAGACTGTGAGCTTGCCTGATGGAGAATATGCTCGATATCGCTCAGGAGCTTATCGATGTAATGGCAGGTAATCCGAAGGCGCTTTTGCTGGGGATCGTTCAGTTCCCCGGGAAATCGCCTCGCCGTCAGATCGTCTGCGTCGTGTTGGGGCATGACTCCTCCAGGCTTTCGAAGCTTGCAGGAGTCATTTGCCCATTGAGCGATTGAGGTGGACTCCAACACCAGGCGGAACAACTATGCTTTAACCGAATGCTTCCAGCGCTCATCAATGCTGGCGCCGGCATATCGTGCCCTTGAACCGAGCGCTCCCGCTCGATTTCGAGCCGACGATTGTATTTCGCAAGGCGTTCTCCCCGGCTGGCTGAACCGGTCTTGATCTGCCCCATGCCAGCGGCGACCGCAAGATCCGCAAAGCCGATTACGAACAGAAGCTGAAGGAGGTTGTACACAACGGTCCGTAGCATCGGAGCACTCACTTGAACAACGCAATTTTGGATTCCTGATGAGGTTTTCCGGACTGGCTTGAACCGATTTTCAACTCAGCATCGGCGCACAGCGATCAGGCAGGTCAACGACCCAAACCATAAATTGATTGTCTGAGGGATTTGAAGGAGGGAATCTGAAGCGGGATAATTCGTCCCTGGCCTGAACTTATGCACGATCTTCCTCACGGCGCGACTCCTTACAAAGGTAGGAATCATCAGCCATGAAGGCGGTTAAAGGTGGACTTCCATCACCGTGACCGAAATTGTTCTGGCCTCATGATGAGGTGTTGCCCGGTTATTGTCAAGACTGGCGAACCGGTGCCGAGACAAAGTCGCAGCCTCCAAGGCTCAAACGTTTTACTAAGGCGCGATCCATAGAGTATAGTGTCCTCCGTCTTCACGAGGCAGACATGAACCGTCGGCAGTTCCTCCATCGCTCCGTCGCCGCGGCCGGCTCCGCATGGCTCGCCACCCGGTCGCTCGCGGCGCAGACCCAGACCAATTCCCAAACCATGACGATGACCCATGCCACCGCCGCTTCGATCCCCGGTTCCATCCCCGCGCCCGAGATCGCCGCCGCCCGTTTCCCCGACGACTTCCTCTGGGGCATGGCCACCGCCTCCTACCAGGTCGAAGGCGCCTGGAACATCGACGGCAAGGGCGAGTCCATCTGGGACCGCTTCGCCCACACGCCCGGCAGGATCAAAGGCGCCGCCACCGGCGACGTCGCCTGCGACGAGTACCACCGCTATCGCGACGACCTCGCCATCCTGAAGCAGCTTCATCAGAAGAGCTATCGCTTCTCCATCTCCTGGCCGCGCATCCAGCCCTCCGGCACCGGCGGGCCCAATCCCGCCGGCCTCGACCACTACAGCCGCTTCATCGACGCCGTCCTCGAAGCCGGCCTCCGCCCCTTCTGCACCCTCTACCACTGGGACCTGCCCCAGGGCCTCGAAGACCGCGGCGGCTGGCCCAACCGCGATCTCGCCGGCTACTTCGCCGACTACGCCGGCATCCTCGCCAAACACCTCGGCGACCGCATCACCGTCTGGGCGCCCTTCAACATGCCGTGGTCCTTCACCTGGATGGGCTACGGCGTCGGCGCCTTCCCGCCCGGCCGCGCCAGCTACGCCGACTTCCTCAAGGCCGCGCACACCGTCAGCCTCGCCCAGGGCGAATGCTTCCGCTCGATCAAAGCCGCCTCCTCGAAAGCCACCGTCGGCAGTGCGTACGGCATGGCGCCCGCCTATCCAAAGACCGACAGCGAAGCGGATCGCGCCGCCGCCGACCGCTACCACGCCATGAACAACGTCTGGTTCCTCGAAGCCGCCATGCACGGCCGCTATCCCAAAGCCTTCGTCGTCGACACGCCCTATGAGCAGATGGGCATTCGTCCCGGCGACGAGAAGATCATGCAGGCGCCGCTCGACTGGATCGGCTTCCACTACTACACGCGGCGGATTGTGTCGGATGCCGGCGGCACAGCGAAGCCCGGCACAGGCGCGAGCTTCGGCACCGAGATCGAGCAGGACACCGCCGCCGGTCGCGACCCCTACACGCGCTTCCATGCGGAGATGCCCACCGAAGGTCCCCTCACCGATGCCGGCCTCGAGATCTGGCCGCGCGGCATCTACGACCTCGTCACCCGCATCGCGAAGGAATACAACAACCCCATCATCGAGATCACCGAGAGCGGTTGCAGTTATCTCGATGGCCCCTACGACAAGCAGAACGGCGCCGTCCCCGACAACCGCCGCATCGACTTCTTCCGCCAGGAGCTCGCCGAGCTGGCCCGAGCCATCGCCGACGGCGCCCGCGTGCGCTCCTTCCACGCCTGGACAATGCTCGACAACTTCGAGTGGGCCGAAGGCTACACCCAGCGCTACGGCCTCACGTACGTCGACTTCCGCGATCAGAAGCGAACCGTGAAGAACTCCGGCCTCTGGTACGGACGCGTCGCAGCAGCGAATCGCCTCGACGTGTGACCGGCCAGCGCGGCAACCGGTTGACGGGACCGGCTCAGGCTGCCGTCGAAAAACGAAATATCCGGTACGCCGACCCTCCACTCATCACCCGACAACTCGAGTTGTCATCCCGAAGCGAGCGTTTTGGAGCCCCATCGCAGATGGGGTAGGCG
>PMAM01000113.1:0-1101 GCA_003152595.1 Acidobacterium sp. | reverse complement strand
GTAGGCGAGCGAGGGATCTGCGTTTGCTTTTTGCTTCCTCGATGCCGACTGATGCATCCGCAGCGTGCAAAAGTGCACATCTATCCCAACCTGGTTGAACTAGGATCAGACGAAGATGAGCAGCACCGTGCGCCGAATACTCACTCTCTGCGGTCGCGATGTATTACTCCGCTCCTTCCGCCTCTTCTTCCGCTTGCAGGAGCGGATGAACTGGCGATGACGTTCAATTCCGGACGTCCCAATGCCCCTCTCCTGCAAAGGAGCTTCTCTATGTCCACACATACCCATGAAAAAGAATCGCAAGCCGCCAGGCTTCTTGTTCCAGACGGATTCTCTCCCGAAGATGTGAAGAATATCTCCAGCGTATTAAACGCTCTGGTAGCCGATGCCTTTGCTCTTTACCTCAAGACCAAGAATTTCCACTGGCACATGAGCGGACAACATTTCCGCGATTACCACCTTCTTCTCGACGAACATGCCTCCCAGATTTTCGCCATCACCGACGCCATCGCCGAGAGAGTGCGCAAGGTCGGTGGCACCACGATCCACTCGGTCGGACACGTCGCCCGGCTTCAGCGCATTGTGGACAACGACGAGGAGTTTGTAGGGCCAACCGAGATGCTGAGAGAACTCCATGGGGACAACAAGACTTTTGTGGAGAGCCTGCGGGCGGCGCACGTAATAACGAGCAAAGCCAATGACTACGCGACGACCAGTCTGATCGAGGTCTGGATCGACGAGGCAGAGCGGCGTGCGTGGTTCCTGTTCGAGGCCACGCGGTAAGGAATCTTCAACCCAACGGCTCCGGCTCCGGAAACAGAGCGAATATGCGAGGGGAGGCCAGCTACGCTGGCCCCCTCGCAGTATTTGTTCTCAACATCCCCTATGGCTACAGCCTCGCTTGCGGCTTGAGGTGAGTTGCTGGTGTATCCGGCAACACGGAATGTATGGTCCGCCGCCTTGTTGCAAGCGAAAAGTGAAGATGGACGGTTGGGTCTGCGCAAATGTATCCGGTCTTTGATTGAGCCGAAGCTCGTGACCTCGATGGAATGCGCTGCGCTCTCGTCCTAACTACTTTCGAAGCCTCAGAGGGCTGTTCCG
>PMAM01000112.1 GCA_003152595.1 Acidobacterium sp. | reverse complement strand
GAGGATCGCACGATTGACGCGCTGATCCGCAAGTATGGCTATCGTGGGACGCCGGCGACGCTCGATGCGGTTGCGAAGAACGCAGATTTGGCTGCGGATCTCAGCGCTGCCGCGCACCTGATTCACGGATCGTCCGAGGGCCGCTTCACGATCACCTGGTGCCCGGGGCATCTCACGAGGGAAGAAGTGGAGGGTGTCGGATTCAACTACGGCGATCTGAATCAGGTGACGCGCCGCTACGATCCGGCAAAACTGCAGCACGGTTTCAATAGCGTCGACGGGGAAGAGATTTTCTTTGTTGCGAACCCTGGGCTTGGGCTTTGGGCGCACCGCGACCGTTTTAGAAACTGAGGTACTTATGGCAATCGTTGAACTGGGCAAATTTTCTATCGGGGTGGGCGACCGTTTCGCCCATCAGGCGAAGGCGCAACTGCAGGCCTGCATTGAAGCGGGCCACGACGGCATCGAGGTGATTCCGGTCTGGAACAAATCGAATCGTGAGCACAACATTATTGGGTCGGAGCCGTTCTCGGCGCGCGCGGCTGCCGATGCCGCGGTGAAGGCGCTGGGGTGGACGAAACCGTACTTTTGCGATGCGGACCACATCAACCTGACGACGGTGGACCGCTTTCTGGCACCCTGCGATTTTTTCACCATCGACGTCGCGGACTACATCGGCAAGACCGCCGAGCCGGCTTCGATCGAGAGATTCCTGAAGCGTCGCTCCGATCTGACGGGTGCGATCCGTCTGGAAGGCGTGAGGGAACCGATCCAAATCACGCCGGAACTGCTTCGCGCTACGGCTTCGAAATTCCTGTTCGCCGTGCAGGAAGCGGGAAAGGTCTACCGCAAGATCGAGTTGTCGAAAGGGAAGGGAAGTTTCGTTCCCGAAGTTTCCATGGATGAGACCGACGCCGCGCAAACGCCTGCGGAGTTGCTGATTATTCTGGCGGCGATTGCCGATGAGGGCATTCCCATCCAAACCATTGCACCGAAATTCACCGGCCGGTTCAACAAGGGCGTCGATTACGTGGGCAATGTCGATCAGTTCCGCCGCGAGATTGTGCTGGACGTTGCGGCGATTGGCTGGGCCACCGCGAATCTAGGACTGCCGAAGAATCTGAAATTGAGCGTTCACTCCGGCAGCGACAAGTTTTCGATCTACGCGGCCATTTTCGAGGCGACGAAAGATTCGGGCGTTCACCTGAAGACGGCCGGCACGACCTGGCTGGAGGAGATTATCGGGCTGGCCGAAGCGGGCGGGGCGGGTCTGGCACTGGCGAAGGAGATTTACACGCAGGCGTACGACCATCGCGATGAACTTTGTGGGCCCTACGCGACGGTGATCGACATCGACCCGGAGAAACTTCCCGCGCCGTCGACGGTCGCGCAGTGGACATCAGCACAATTTACGTCGGCGCTGCGTCATGATCCGCATTCGCCCGCCTACAATCCGAGCCTGCGGCAGCTGCTGCATGTAGGCTTTAAGATCGCCGCGAAAATGGGCGATCAGTACATCCGGTTGCTTGAGTCCAACGAGAAAGTGATCGCTAAAAACGTGACTGAAAATCTGTACGACCGCCACATTGCGCCTGTGTTCCTGGGCAAACCGTCACCGGTTGCGGCTCTGGCCCACGCGGAGGCAAAATGAGCATCCCGGCCCTCCAGCTCAATGGGAAAACCGCTGTCGTCGTCGGCGGAACCTCGGGGATCGGACGAGCGATTTCGATCGGCCTTGCTGAAGCCGGTGCTGATGTGGTCGCGTCGGCGCGCCGGCAGGAACAGGTGGACGAAACCGCCGGGGCCATCGAGGCGACGGGTCGCAAAAGCCTGCGCCTGACGTGCGATACGCAGGACCGCGCCTCGCTACAGCGGCTGCTCGATGAATCGGTAAAGGCATTTGGCAAAGTGGACATCCTGGTGAACAGCGCGGGAAAGATTAAGCGCGCGCCGACGCTCACGTTTCCGGAAGACGAGTGGCGTGACATTGTCGATACGAATCTGACGGGCACGCTGCGGGCCTGCCAGATCTTCGGTGGGCACATGCTCGAGCGGGGTTATGGGCGAATCATCAACATCGCTTCGCTAAACTCCTTCGTCGCTCTGGCCGAAGTGGCAGCGTACGCGGCCAGCAAGGCCGCGGTTGCGTCGCTGACACGCTCGCTGGCTGTCGAGTGGTCGAAGAAGGGTGTGCTGGTGAACGCGATCGCGCCGGGTGTCTTCCGCACCGCGCTGAACTCCGACCTTCTGGACAACACGCCGCGCGGCAAGGAGCTGCTGATGCGGACGCCGATGGCTCGGTTCGGGAAGACGGAAGAGCTGGTCGGGGCGGCGATCTACCTGGCATCGGACGCGGCGTCGTTCGTGACGGGGCAGGTGCTGGTGGTGGACGGCGGATTTTTGGCGAGTGGAGTGAACCAGTAAGGACAGAGTTTAAGGATTAAAGTTTAGAGTTTAGTCCGTCCGTGGTCAGCTACCAAGGTTGATATGCAAGTCTGTTTTCTAAACTCTGATCCCTAAACTCTAAACTCTACCGTCCTGTCATACTAAGGACAGGACCGTTTTCCCCTTGTCTCTCAACAACACGATTGCCGTTGCCATGTCGGGTGGAGTCGACTCGTCGACCGTCGCGGCGATGCTGCGTGCGGATGGTTACACGCTCGTCGGGCTGACGCTGCAGTTGTGGAACCAGCGGCGGCTGGCCGGCAAGGAGGGCATGCCAGAGCAGGTGACGGGCCGGTGCTGTTCGCTGGACGACGTGTATGACGCGCGGCGCGTTGCCGAGGCGCTGGAGATTCCGTACTACGTGGTGAACGAGCAGGAGCGGTTCGAGGACGACGTGGTGCGGCCTTTCGTGCGCGAATATCTGAACGGGCGCACGCCGATTCCGTGTTCGCTGTGCAACAACTACATCAAGTTCGATCAGCTGCTGGTGAGGGCGCGGCAGATTGGCGCGGACCGCATTGCCACCGGGCANNTACGCGCGTAACGAGTACGACCCGGTGCGCAATCGATGGATTCTGTCGCGGCCTGTGGATGAGTCGAAGGACCAGACCTACTTTCTTTTTGGCCTGACGCAGGAGCAGTTGTCGCGCACTCTGTTTCCGCTTGGCGGTTATCGGAAGCCTGAGGTGCGCGCGCTGGCTGCGCAATATGGTCTGGCTGTTGCGATTAAGCCGGACTCGCAGGAGATCTGCTTCATTCCGGGCGGCGACTACAAGAAGTTCATCGGTGCTTATCTGCATGAGCAGGGTGAGGAGATTCCCGATACGGCGGGTGAGCTGGTTTCGACCACGGGTGAGGTGATCGGGCAGCACGACGGGATTCACAACTTCACGATCGGGCAGCGCAAGGGGCTCGGGGTGGCTTCGCCCGATCCGCTGTACGTCATCCAGATCGAGCCTGGGTCGCGTCGCGTAACGGTTGGGTCCGATGCGGAGGCGACGACGCGTATGCTGCGCGCGCGCGAGCTGAACTGGATCGCGATTCCTTCGCTCGAGGGTGAGATGCGGGTGCGGGCGAAGATTCGGCACCGGCACGAGCCTGCGTGGGCGACGATTCGCAGGGTGGGTCCGGAGGAGGTGGAGGCGTGCTTCGATGAGCCGCAGCGGGCGGTCACGCCTGGGCAGTCGGCGGTTTTCTATGACGAAGATGAAGTGGTTGGGGGGGGATGGATCCTGTAAGGCAGGGAATTGGGAATAGCCAATAGGGAATAGAAAGCCGGTTTTCGCTTATAGGGCGCTATTTGGCAATCATCACCGCACTTCGTTCACGAGCGCACGCATTGCGGGCAGAATTGTGAAGCGCGTCAGGGCGACGGGCTTTTGCGCTTCGTCCAGGATGGCCAGTTTCTGCGCCTTCCATCCCGGCGGCGGCTGCACACCCGATGACAAATACGACAGCGCCTCCAGGCCCATCGTGCCCATTTCCGCCAGTTGCTGTGCGCGGGGGAGAGCCTCGGCGAGCTGCGGTGACGTGGACAGCAGTTCCATCCGGCGCGGGTCCGCGGACCAGGAGCGGAAGGTCTCCTGCAGGGCTGCCTCGATCTCCGGGTGATCGATCGGGTCCTGGAGATACGTGCTCATGAGGTCGCCGAAGTCGTGCTGCGACGGGGGATCGGGCGGCAACGCGTCGACCAGATTGTCGAGCGGCGAGAGCGTGGTGACGCCGTGGTGTTGGGACCATTTGGAACGGGTGTCGAAGTCCACAGGCTCGAGCACGGCCATCAGCGGCCGCAGCGTGTCGATGTCCGGTGTGCCGGCGAGTGCGCGCAGGCTTGCCGACTCCTGCGAGATGTGAGTGAGGCCGAGCGCCTCCAGGCGCAGCGATTCCACCGCAAGGCGCCGGTACATGTCATCCTCGCTGGTGACGGTGCGCGGCGACCAGAGGCGTTCGGCGATGGCCGCGGTGCGGGGCCAGATGCGGGAGTCGATGGTGCGCGGCGATACGGACTCACTCCACATGCAGGCCTCGCCGCCCAGGATGCGGGAGGCCTGCTCGGGCGTGAGACCGCTGTTGGCGGGCAGGGGGTCGACGCGGTAATGGGCCGATGCCGGGTCCATGTGGTCGAGGTAGTAGCCGGCGGACAGAATGCCGCTGTATCCCTGCTTGGCGCCCGCCGCGAGGGAGTCGAATCCGCGCCAGGACTGGACGACGACGTCTTTCGGGAGGTCCGGCGTCAGGACTTCGTCCCAGCCGATCATTTTCTTGCCGTGCTTCGTGAGAATGGGTAACAGTCGCTGATTAAAATACGCCTGGATGGCAGCCGTACCGTGCAGGTCGTGTGCGGCGGCGAAGGCCTGGATCTTTGCGTTGTGCTGCCATTCGACGCCGTTGTTCTCGTCGCCGCCGATATGCATAAACGCATCGGGAAAAATTTCGGCCATCTCGCCAATGAATTTGTCGAGGAACTCCCAGGTGCTCTCGCGGGTGGGATCCATCACGGGATCGAAGACGCCGAACCTGCGCTCGATGGAGAAGGGTCCGGGTGCGCTGGCCAGATCGGGATAGCCGACCATCCACGATGTGGTGTGGCCGGGGATATCGAACTCCGGCACGACGCGGATGCCACGCGCGCGAGCGTAGGCGACGACTTCCCTGGCCTGGTCCTGCGTGTAGTACTGGCCGTCGGAGCCCATCCCGGTCAGCCTGGGATAGAGCTTGCTCTCGATGCGGAAGCCCTGATCGTCGGTCAGATGCCAGTGGAAGACATTCATCTTGACTTCTGCCATGCCGTCGAGTGTTCGCTCGATTACGCTCACCGGCTCGAAGTGGCGGCCGACGTCGATCATGAGGCCGCGCCAGCGGAAGCGGGGCGCATCCTGGATGGAAACGGCCGGCAGCCAGAATCCGCGCGTGTCTGCCTGGATCAGCTGGAGGAGGGTCTCGAGGCCGCGGATCGCGCCGACGTCGGTGGCCGCGTGCAGAAGCGCATGTTGCGGCGTGATGTCCAGCGTGCAGGACTCGTCTTCGTCGACGCCCTGCACCGCTTCGCCTGGGCCGTCGACGGAGATCGTGAGCGTAGCTGCGGCACCTGGCGCTGCGTCCTGGATCATCACGCCTGTCTGATTTTCCAGACGGCGCAGGTCCCGTTGCACGGCTGTCTCGAGGCGCTCATCGTGCGTCCTGTCGAAGCCGACGGAGAATCCAGGCGCGACGGGCAGCCATCCCTCCCCGATGGTGAGCTGGGCTGGTTGCGGCATGAGGGTGTTCACGAATTCGAGCTGGGTGGTTGCGCCCGGCTGTGCCAGCGCGGCTGCCGCCATCATTGCTGCTGTAACCGTCGATCCCATCCACCACCGCCAGGCACCCACTCGCATTCTTTTCCCTCACAAGAGTCCGCGATCAGCTTACGCAAAAGCTCTGTGGCAACGCCAGCGCGGAAAAGATGCGCCATGAACCCGGAGGCAATCTGTTACCTTGTTTCTTCATTTCTACCAGGAGCCCCGCCTCATGCGTAACCGTTTCGCAGCGCTGGTTGCGACCGCCACAATCGGAGCATCCTTCGTGTTCGCGCAGCCAGCACCCACGTACACGCCGCCGGATGCCGCCACGAAAGAGCTTGCGCTGGGCATTTTTAAGCAGCTCATCGAGATCAACACCACGGACTCGGTCGGCAGCGTCACCGCCGCGTCGAAAGCGATGCAGCAGCGTTTTCTCGACGCGGGCTTTCCCGCCGAAGACATCTATCTCGGCGGCCCGAATGACCGCAAGGAGAACCTGGTCGTCCGTTATCGCGGCACGGGGGCGCACCCGGCGATTCTTTTCATCGGTCATGAAGACGTGGTGGAGGCGCGGCGCGAAGACTGGACTACCGATCCGTTCCAGTTTGTTGAAAAGGAAGGCTACTATTACGGACGCGGCACGCAGGACATGAAGGAGAACGATGCAATCCTGGTGACGACGTTTTTGCGGCTGCACAAGGAGGGTTTCAAGCCGGATCGCGATCTGATTCTCGCGCTGACCGCGGACGAGGAGGGCGGCAAATCGAACGGCGTGGACTGGCTGCTGAAGAATCAGCCGGAGCTGGTGAAGGCCGCTTTCGCTTTCAATCCTGACGGGGGCGGCGTCGAGTTGCAGAATGGTAAGGCCGTTTCGGCCGATGTGGACGCGAGCGAGAAACTGTACGCGGACTTTCAGCTGGTGACCACGAACCCCGGAGGGCACAGTTCGCTGCCGGTGCCGGACAACGCCATTTATCACATCGCCGATGCTTTGCAGCGTCTGCAGAACTACAGCTTCCCCTTCGAGCTGAATGCCATCACGCGCAGCTATTTTGAGAAGCTGGCCACGCTGGAGCCGGCGCAGGCTGCGGCTGACATGCGGGCGATGCTGGCGACGCCGCCCGATGCGGCCGCGATCGCTCGACTCTCGAAATCGCCGGAGTGGAACTCAACGATGCACACCACCTGCGTGGCGACGCGGCTGCTGGCCGGTCACGCCAACAACGCGCTGCCGCAGATGGCCCAGGCAAATGTGAACTGCAGAATTCTGCCGGGGCACTCGCGGGAAGAGGTGCGCCAGGACCTGATCCGGATCGTCAACGATTCGAAGATCACGGTGAACTATGTCGACGAGGGAGGCAAGATCTACGCCACAGCTCCGGAAGCGAAAGCCCTGCCGCCGGTGGCGCTGCAGCCGGAAGCGATGAAGCCGCTGGAGAAGCTGGTGGCGGCGTACTGGCCCGGCACGCCGGTCGTAGCCGATATGGCTGACGGAGCTTCGGACAGCATTTATACGAACGCGGCGGATATCCCGACTTACAACTGGTCGGCGATCGAACTGGAGACGAGCGACGTCCGCGCCCACGGCAAGGATGAGCGGCTGCCGGAGGGGTCGTACTGGAAAGGCGTGCAGTTCTGGTACGACTACGTGAAGACGATCGCTGGGGGCGAGTGAGGCTGGAGAGCTACTTCGTCTTTGCGTTCTCGGCTGGTGTCGTGACGATGCTCACGTTTGTGATGCCCGCCTGTTTCACGGCGTCCATGAGCGTGGCGAAGGCGCCGAAGGAGACGGCCTGATCGGCGCGCAGGTAGATCACCTGCTTCGAGGTGTCGGAACTCTGCGCGCGCAGAATATTCGGCAGATCGTTCAGGTTGACGAGCTTGTCGTTGAGGAAGACCTGCTGGTCCTTATCGATGGTGAGGACCATGCGCTGTTCGGTGATTTCGCGCACGGTTTTGGTTTTGGGCACGTTGACCTGGATGCCCGACTGCAGCACCGGCGCGGTGAGCATGAAGATCACCAGCAACACGAGAACCACGTCGACGAGCGGCGTGATGTTGATCTCCGCCAGCGCGGTTTGGGTGTGGCCGCCTCTACTTGTGAAGGCCACGGCCGGCCTCCCCTGGATCCTGACCCGGGGCCAGGGCGGCTTCTTCCATGCTGTTGAGCAGCTCGCGGGCAAAGTCATCCATGCGTGCGGCGAAGTCGCGGCAGCGGGCGGTGAACTGGTTGTAGGCGACGACCGCCGGAATGGCGACCAGCAGACCGGCGGCGGTGGTGATGAGTGCTTCGGATACGCCTGGGGCCACGGCGCGCAGCGTGGCGGTGCCTTCGGTGCCAAGACCGTGGAAGGCATCGACGATGCCCATGACGGTTCCGAAGAGTCCGACAAAGGGGGCAATGGAACCGATGCTGGCGAGCCAGGTGAGCCGCTGCTCCATGGCGGTGAGGGACTCGCTGGCGGCGGTCTGGCCGGCGCGCTCGAGCGCCGTGATGTTGCGCGGGGGGCCAAATCCGCCGGTCTGCCGCCGGTAGGTCTCGTAGACCTCGTCGAAGACGTTGACCAGCGGACTGGGCTTGAACTGCTCGCTTACGGTTGCGATTTCCTGCAGGCGGTTCGCCTTGCGGAAGGCGCGGAGGAAGCGGTGGCTCTGCGCGCGGGCGCGACGGAACGCCACCCACTTGCCAAGAATGATGGCCCAGGAAAAGAGACTCGCCACCAGCAGGACGCCGAGCACCGTCATGGCGATCACGCCGCTGTTCTGGATCATCTCCAGAATCGCGCTGCCGCTGTTGGTGGGAGGCGCGACGGGGTTCGTATCCTGAAAAAGAAGCAACGCGGAGAGGAGACTTATCATCGTCTGACTATCACGTTACCAGAAGCAGGAATCTGGCGTGGGGTTGCACGGGGAGTGGGGAGAACCTGCATCGTTACACCTCAATCCGCGAGAAAAGCCAGGCGCTGGTGCCGAGAAAAATGGCTGCCAGGGCAGCGAGGATGCACAGATCGAGCATGAAATTGAACTGCCAGTTGAAGCTGAATTGCCAGTTGCCGATCAGGACGCCGCGAAGGCCGTCGATGCCGTAGGCCAGGGGATCCAGATGGGTGATCCAGGTGAGGACTCGGCCGAGGTTCTTCAGCGGAAAGAGGGCTCCGGAGAGGAAGAAGAGGGGCATGACCAGGAAATTCATGAGCATCTGGAAGCCCTGCATGTCTTTGATCGTCGATCCGATCGAGGAGCCCAGCGCGGCGAAGACCAGGGCGATCATGCCGATGAAGATGCCCGCGGCAGGAAGCGCGAGCCAGTTGTGGCCCGCTCCGTTCTGGTGCAGCGGCCGGAAGCCTGCGATGAGGCACACGATGAGCATGAGCAGCCCCTGGAGGCTGGCCACGGTTGCGCCGCCGAGGGTGCGGCCGAAGATGATCTGGATGCGCGGCACCGGCGCCACCAGGGTTTCTTTGAGGAAGCCGAACTGGCGATCCCAGAGCATGGCCATGCCGGAGAAGATGGAGCTGAACAGGACGGTCATGCCGATGACGCCGGGCGCGATGAACTGGATGTAGTTGCCGGCGCCGGCTTTCGCAAAGACGGGGCCGAAGCCGAATCCCAGCGCCAGCAGGTAGAGCGTCGGCTGGCCCAGGGATACGATGATCTGCGCCTTGGAGCGGAAATAGCGTTTCAGCTCGCGCAGCCACATGATGTAAATCGCGCCCATGTTTTTCTCCTTAGCGGCCTGTGCTGCCGCTTGCTTATCGCTTTTGCCACATCTGCGCAAACCGCCGCATGGCATCCGTGGAGTTGGCGCCCTCGTCGCGCAGGGAAGAACCGGTCAGCGCGAGGAAGGCATTTTCCAGGGAGTCGGTGTTGGTCTTCGCTTTGAGCTCGGCCGAGGTTCCGATGGCCACAATCGCACCGTGGTCCATGACCGCGATGCGGTGCGCCACGCGATCGGCCTCGTCCATGTAATGCGTGGTGAGGAAGACCGTGGTGTTCTCGCGCTCATTCAGCCCCTTGACGTGGGTCCAGAGCTGATTGCGGCTCTGAGGATCGAGGCCCAGCGTGGGCTCATCGAGGAAGAGAATTTTCGGCGTGTGCAGGAAGCCGCGCGCAATTTCGAGCCGCCGCTTCATGCCGCCGGAGAAGGTCTTCACGAGATCCTTGCGGCGCTCCCAGAGCTCAAAGAGCTTGAGCAACTGCTCGATCCGCTCCACGCGCACCTTGTGCGGCACGTGATAGAGGATGCCGTGCAGCTCCATGTTTTCGTACGCGGTCTGCTCGCCGTCGAGACTCGGATCCTGAAACACGATGCCAAAGCATTGCCGCGCCTCGCGCTGCTTCACCCAGGGATCGAATCCATCGAGATGGATGCGCCCTGCGGTTGGACGCAGAAGGGTGGTGAGCATCTTGATGGTCGTGGTTTTGCCCGCTCCGTTGGGCCCGAGGAAGGCGAAGACCTCCCCGGAGTCCACCTCGAAGGTGATGTCTTTGACTGCGGTGAATTCGCCAAATGTTTTGGTGAGATTTTCGACACGGATCACGACCTGGGCCTCCGGGAGAACAAAGCTACCGTTGGGACAATCTGTCTAGTTTGCCAGAAAGAGGAACGGCAGGCTATGGGCCGGTTGCCGCAGGAAAGCGCTGTTTCTCTGCCGGGCTCAACGGGCAGGCGTGTTCAGCGGACTTTCTTCAGAGCCGGCGTCCAGGTCGCACGGTTGTCGGGCTGAATCTCGATCGCCAGCGTGCCTGCCTGCCCCAGTTGCAGCTCCGGTCCCTTCACGGTGTGGCTGTTATGCGCTGCATCGGTGAAGTCGATGCTCGTCGTGTCTGTGCCCAGCGCGTGGAAACGATAGCGAAAGCTTCCACCCGGCGCAATCGTCTGCACGCCGAACGAGCCTCCGGGGTAGGACACCTGGACGAGGGAAACGGGCGTGGCCTGGTGATTCACGATCGTGCACGCGATCCATGGCGACTGGCAGCCGCTGAGGAGGGCGCCAAGAGCCAGCGCTGCTCCGCACACGATCGTCCGCCAACGCTGTACTTGTTTCATCCGCCGCCAGACTATCATCCGCGTCCGCGGCGGGCGCCGTCCTTCCAGGGGGTCATGACTTTGTAGCTGGGAACTGCCGTTGCGTTGGCCTTCGTCGCGTGCAGCAGCTTCCGTCGCACGAGCCAGCGGACGGCTGCCTGGGCCGCGCTCTTCGAGACGCCGATGGACTCGGCCATTTCCTGGAAGCTGATCCGGACTTCTGCGCCGGCGCGCGCCTGGGCGGCGCCCAGCCACAGATAGACCAGGAAGCTGACGGGCCGGCGATCGTGCCCGACCAGGTCGCGCATCAGCACATCAATGACGTAATCGTCCACCGTCGCCATGGCCTATACCAACCGATACTATAGCAATCCCTGGATGATTGCGCCGGTTGCGCGGGCTCGCTATGCTCCGGAAATCAGAGGAGAGAAACCCGCATGATCAAAGGCATCAAATTCGTTGGCGTTCCGGTCACCGATCAGGATCGCGCTTTGAAGTTCTGGACCGAGGCGGTGGGGATGAAGGTCGCGACGGACCAGCCGTTCAACGAAAAGCAGCGCTGGATCGAGCTGAAGGTCCCCGGCGCCGACACGGGCATCTCGCTTTTTACTCCGGAAGGGCACGAGAGCCGCATCGGGCAGTTCCAGTCGATCTCGTTTTGGTGCGATGACGTTTTCGCGACTGCCGACGCGATGAAGAAGAAGGGCGCTGTGTTCGCGCAGGAACCGAAGAAGGAACACTGGGGCACGTCGGCTGTGTTCAGGGACCCGGACGGCAATATGTTTGTGCTTTCGAGCCGGTGAGGGAGTGCAGGGATTAGGGAATAGGGAATGGGGAATACAGAACACGGCGCCGGGCACAGCTTTCTTCGATCAGCGCTTGCTCGGGAAGGATCGCAGAGTGTTTGGCTACAGGACCGACTTGCGTTCGAGCGCCCGCGCCGTGAGCACGACGCCGGTCTCGCGCGTGTGCAGGGTGATGGGGAAGGCGAGCACGTTCCAGACCCAGCGGTCGCCCTTGCTGGGCAGGTTGAGCACGCCGCGGAAGGTACGGTCGATGTAGGTCTCGCGGGTTTCGGCGACGGTGCTGAGAATGTCGGCCCAGTCGACGGCCAACTCCGGCATCTCCTCGAACATGTTGCGGCCGGGGAACCAGTCGCGCGGTTTTTCCAGCACGCGCGCGCAGGTTTCGTTCACGTACTGCCAGGTTCCTTCGCCGTCGAGGATTTCCAGCACCACGTCGTCGCCCATGGCCATGTTGATGCGGGAGTAGAAAAAGTCGCGCGCGTCGACCACGACGGGCTTGCCGCGCCGCTTGGCCTCAAATGACCGCAGTGCCGTGACCAGGTCGTCGATGGAGCTGTAGCCCTTGAGCAGGTGCATATCCTCGACGCCGCCAAAGCGGCGCTCCAGCGTGGCAGACAGGATGATGATGGGCACCTGCGGATGCAGCTCGCGTAAACGCCCCGCGACATCGGTGCCAAATTTTCCAGCGCCGAGGTGGTAATCGAGGACCGCGATGTCGATCTCGTCCAGCAGCGACTCGGCTTCCTCCACGGTGCTGGCCGTCTGGGTCACGTAGCCGTATTTACGCAGGATCGTCGACCGCAGCAGGAGATTGTCGGGATGGTCGTCCAGCAGCAGCACACGAATAGGCGCGGTGGAGGGTTGCACCAGCGACAGCGAGGATTCCTGGTCGTTCGTGGGCATAAGTCCTGTTTTGATGCAGTAGACGGCGGCGGCGCTGTTTTAGCCGCGAGATAATTTGGATGCGTTCGCTTTACTTTACTCTTCGCGCTTCGGTTTGCGCTGGAATTGTCGGAGCAACTCCGGTAACCGCGCGAAGAGCGCCGTGGCGCGGAGCCACTGCTTGTGGTCGAAGGCTGGCGAGCCGGCGAGCATCGATCCGGGAGGAATGTCGCCGTGCAGGCCTGCCTGGGCGATAGCGATGACGTTGTCGCCGATTTTGCAGTGCCCGGCAACGCCGACCTGGCCGGCGAGGATCACATTTTTGCCCACATGGGTCGAGCCGGCGAGGCCCACCTGCGCGCAGAGGAGGGTATTTTCGTCCACGGACGAGCCGTGGCCGACCTGGACGAGATTATCGACTTTGACGCCATCGCCGATGCGGGTTGCGCCCACACTGGCGCGGTCGATGCAGGCATTGGCCTGGACTTCCACGCGATCGCCGAGGATGGTGGGTCCCGACTGGGGAATTTTGTGCCACTGCCCGTGCTCGTCTTTGGCGAAACCGAAGCCGTCGGAGCCCACCACGACGCCGTTCTGGAGGACGACATCGCTGCCGAGGCGGCAGTTTTCGCGCACCACGGCATGGGCGTGGGCAAAGAAACGATCACCGATGCGAACCCCTGGGTAGATCACGACATGCGGCAGGATGGTGGCGTCGTCGCCGATGATGACATTCTCCCCGAGCACCGCATAGGCCCCGATGCGTGCGCGTTTCCCGAGCTTCGCCGTTGCATGGAGCACGGCTGTGGGGTGAATGCCCTCCGGCCAGGGGGGGGGCTGATAGAAGATATCGACGGCGCGCGCAAACGCCAGGTAGGGGTTTTTGAGGCGGAGGGTGACTGCGGGCACCTCAGGGAAATCCGGGGTAACGAGGATCGCGCTGGCCCGCGTGGTTTTCGCCAGGACGGTGTACTTCGGATTCGCGACAAAGGTGATTTGTCCGGGCTCGGCTTCTTCGATTCCCGCTACGCCCGTGATTTCGACATCGGGCGCGCCGTGCAGTTCGGCTTCGAGCACACGCGCCAATTCGCCCACTTGCATGCGGAGATTGTAAATGGCCGTCCGGGCGGTATTTTGGTATAGCGGCTAACCCGTCGGGCTTGGAGAACGTCCAACTCTTGTGGCATCATCGTTTATAGAGCAGTGACGATCCCACAGCCTACCCGATTGAAAAGCTCACGACGAGTTTTGCGCGCTTTCGCCATTGGCCTGGCATGCCTGGGGCTGTGTGTCTTTGCCTGGGGACTTCGGTACAAGCTGTCGCTGTACGATCCTCCGCGGCCTGGCGCGCATCCGATGCCGGCAGCCAAGCTGCTGACGGGCAACGAACGCCGCGCTGTAGCTACTGTCGATCTGCGGCCTGCTTCCGGCTTGCCCGCCGTGGCTTTTCTCGCCGCTTTCGTTTTCTCGGTTCTGCTGCTCAAGCATCCCCGGATCGTCCCGGCATTCGGCTCGTCGTTGCTGCTTCCGGCCGGTCGCCGTACCGTGCCAGCCTGGGCACCCTATGCGGCAAAATTCATCCGGCCTCCTCCCCGTTTTCGCTAATCTCTTGTCGATTCCGCGTTAGCCGTACTCCGTCGCCGCAAATCTGCGCGATGGAGATGTCGACCGCTCCCCATTCCGGTCAAAAAGGTTCGTCCCTGGGCCCATTCTCAGGAAGGTGTCTCACCCGATATGCGCAAGCGTCTTTGGATCGTCTTTTCTGCCGTCATTCTTGCTGCTGCAATCTGCGTTCTTGCATGGCGTGGCCATCATCGCACTGCGACCGTGGAAGCCGCCCCCGGTCCACCCGCGGCAGAAGTCGCTCTGGTCCAGCGCGGCGATATGGCGCAGGTGCTTACCCTGGCCGGACAATTTCAGCCCTACCAGGTGGTTGACGTCCATCCCAAGGTTTCCGGTTTCATCCGGCATATTTATGTCGACATCGGGGACCGCGTGCGCCAGGGGCAGAGCATCGCTGTGCTGGAAGTTCCGGAGCTGAAGGCGCAACTGCAGGGCACCGTTTCTGAAGTCGCACGCAGCAGCGACGAGATTGTTCGTGCGCAGCATGAAGTCCGACGCGCCGAATCGACTCATTCCGCTCTGCACGCCGACTACCAGCGGCTGCTCGACACGTCGAAGGCGCAGCCGGGCCTGGTGGCGCAGCAGGAACTGGACGACGCGCAGGCCAGGGATCTTTCCTCGGGGTCGGAGGTCGATGCTGCCAAGGCCGCCCTGGCGGCGGCGCAGAAGGGGATGGAGGTGTCGCGCGCCGACAACGCGCGGGTGAGCGCCATCGAGGACTATACCAACGTGGCCGCGCCGCTGGATGGCGTCATCGTCTGGCGCTACGCCGACACGGGCGCGCTCATCCAGGCCGGCGTGAGCTCGAACGATCAGGACTTGCCCATCGTGAAGCTGGCCGAGGCCAACGTCATGCGGTTGCGGCTGCCGGTGCCGGAATCCTACGTCCGCTACGTGCATATCGGCGATCCGGTTAAAGTGCGCGTCGATGCGCTCAATCGTTCTTTCACCGGCAAGATCGTGCGCTTCACGCGGGAGCTGAATTTCGAAACCCGCACGATGGAAACCGAAGTCGACGTCGACAACCCTGGTCTTGCGATCGACTCCGGCATGTACGCCAATGCGCTGATGCGGCTGAACCATGCCGACCAGGTGCTCACCGTTCCCGTGGGAGCGATCATTCTGCATGGCGATCAGCAGCAGTTGTACGTGCTCGATGCCAGCAACCACGTGGAGATTCGGAACGTGCAGGTCGGGATCCGCGGCAGCCAGCTGGCTGAAATCCAGAGCGGGGTCAATCCTGGCGATCGGGTCATCCTCGCCGCCCAGGCCAAGTACGACCAAGGCGAAGCCGTCACACCCGTGGTCGAGAAGAGCCCTGCCTCGGAGACCGCACCGCAGACGGGCGGCATGATCGACATGAACGGCGACGCCACCTCCACGAGCGGAGGCCAGCAGTAAATGCCAAAGTTTGCGCTGAATTATCCATTTTTCATTCTCATGCTGTGCCTCATCGTCACGCTTGTGGGCATTGTGAACCTGTACAGCATGCCCGTCGATCTGTTCCCGGAAATCGACATGCCGGTGGTGGTGGTCGCCACCTTCTACAACGGCATGCCGCCGGAGCAGATTGAAGCCGACATCACCGACACCTTCGAGCGCTTCTTTACTCTCGCGGCCAACGTCGATCACAGCGAGTCGCGCTCGCTGACCGGCGTGAGCCTGATCAAGATTTACTTCAAGCCCGGGACCGATCCGAACGCGGCGCTGAGCAACGTGTCGAACCTCGCCATGGCCGATCTCCGGCGTCTGCCTCCGGGCACTCTGCCGCCCGTCGTCCTCGGCCTCACTGCCTCCACGCAGCCCGTGTGCCTGGTGACCCTTGAAGGTAAGGGGCTGAATGAGACGCAGCTCAAGGACCTGGCGCAGTTCCAGGTCCGCAACCAGATCTCCAACGTCCCGGGCGCTTCGGTTCCGCAGCCCTTCGGGGGGACCTATCGCCAGATCCAGGTCTACGTCGATCCACTGAAGATGGAGGCGCGCAATCTCAGTCTCAGTGACGTGGTCACCGCGGTCGACAGCTCCAATCTGATCCTGCCCGCGGGCGACGTTCGCATCGGCAACAAAGACTTCAATATTTACGCGAACAGCCAGTTTCCGTCTGCCGCGGCGATGAACCAGATGCCGCTGAAGTCCGTCGGCAATGGCTCTGTTCTGGTCGCCGATATCGGACACGCCGTCGATTCCGGCGCTCTGCAGTACAACATTGTCCGCATCGACGGCCAGCGCTCGGTCTACGTTCCGGTCCTTAAACAGGGCGGCAACAGCAACACGATCACGATCGTGGACGGCATGAAGGAGGCGATCAAGAAGCTCGTCGACATTCCACCGCAGCTCAAGACTGCCGTGGTCTTCGATCAGGCGGTGTTTGTGAAGCTGGCCCTGAAGCAGCTGGTGAACGAGGCGGTGATTGGTCTGGTGCTGACCGGCATTATGATCCTGCTGTTCCTCGGCAGCCCGCGCGCCACCGTGGCCGTGATGCTGTCGGTTCCGCTCTCGGCGCTGGCGTGCATGCTGATGGCGAACATGCTGGGCGGCACGATCAACACGATGATCCTCGGCGGGCTGGCGCTNNCTGGGCGAGCCGACGCGCATCGCCGCGGAAAAGGGCGGCACGGAGGTTTCGCTCGCCGTACTGGCGGCCACCGTGACGACGTCGATTGTGTTTCTGCCGGTGGTCGGGCTCTCGGGCGTGAGCAAATATCTGTTCACGCCGCTGGCCATGGGCGTAGTGCTTTCGATGTTCGCCTCCTACGCCTTCGCGATGACGGTGATTCCACTGTTCTGCGCGCTGTTCCTGAAGGGGCACAGTCACGGCGAGCGGGACGAAGAAGGACATCCGGTGGATCAGCACGAGGCGAAACCGAAACGCCGTTTTGGTCTCGCGCCTATCGTGGCGAAGTTCAACGAGTACTTCCAGCGCATGGTCAACAGGTACGAAGGCCTGGTGCGCCGCTCGCTGCTGCGTCCAGGATTCACGACCGCGGTCGTTCTGGGAGGATGCGCCATTCTGCTGGCCGTGACGTTTCCGTTCCTGGGCCAGGCCTACTTTCCGCGCACGGATCCGGGGCAGTTCATCATCAATGTGCGCATGCCCTCCGGCACGCGGCTGGAGGTCAGCAACGAATACATAGCGCGGGTGGAGAAGATCATTCGCGAGGAAGTGAAGCCCAAAGACCTGGACATGATTGTCTCGAACATCGGGGTCTATCCCGACCTTTCAGCGATCTTCACTTCCAACGCCTCGATGGATACGGCGTTCGTGCAGACGAGTCTCAAGGAAGGCCACTCGGTCGGCAGCTATGAATACATGCGCCGCGTGCAGGAGCATCTCTCGCGCGAGATGCCGGAACTGACTACCTACTTTCAGGCGGGCGGCCTGATCGACGGCGTCATCAACCAGGGGCTGCCGGCGCCGATCGACCTGCAGATCGCCTCCAGCAACATGGACGGCGCCTACCAGCTGGCAGAGCAGCTCGCGGCGAAGATTCGCACCTTCCCCAACGTGAGCGCCACCTATATTCCGCAGGACATCAATTACCCGGGCATCCAGCTGAACATCGACCGCGAGAAGGCGAGCCTCATCGGCCTTTCCGCCAAGGATGTGGTGGATAACGTGATCACCGCTCTGACCTCCGACGGCATGGTCGCGCCCAGTTACTGGATCGATCCGGCCAGCGGCAACAACTATATGGTNNACCGTGCAGTACGCGAATCACTGGATCCAGAACATGTCGATGCAGGACTTCGAGAGCATTCCGCTGCGCGGCACCCATCCGCCTGGGTTCAGTCCGGTTGACGTGGGACGAACGGCATCTTCACTGCCGATCGATATGTGGACCGGGGATCACCGCGCGGGGTATACGCCGCTCAACTCGGTAGCCGATATCCGCCTGATCAACACTCCGACCGAAGTCGATCACTACCAGATTCGGCGCGTCATCGACATCTATGTTGCGACGAAATCCGAGGCTCTCGGCACCACGGGCGCGAAGGTCCGCGACCTTATCGCGCACACGCCCACCGATCGCAACACGCGCATCCTGCTGCACGGCGCGGTGGTGAGCATGAACGAGGCGTTCGAGAACTTTGGGCTGGGGCTCCTGCTTGCGGTGGTGCTGGTCTATCTGGTGCTCATGGCGCAGTTCACTTCGTTCATTGACCCGTTCATCATCCTGATGGCCATTCCGCCCGGCATCGTGGGTGTGGTGGCGCTGCTACTGGTTACAGGCGCCACGCTGAACATCATGTCGCTGATGGGCACCATCATGATGACCGGCATCGTGGTTTCGAACTCGATCCTGATCGTGGACTTCTCGAACCTCCTCCACAACCAGGGGCTACCGCTGCTCGACGCCACGGTCGAGGCCTGCAAGATGCGTCTGCGGCCGATCCTGATGACGTCGATGGCGACGCTGCTGGGCATGATTCCGATGGCGATCGGCGCCGAAGCGGGCAGCGAGCAGTACGCACCGCTGGCGCGCGCTGTGATCGGCGGGCTGGGCGTTTCGGTTGTCGTCACCATGTTCCTTGTTCCCGCGGTTTATCTGGCGATCCATTCGCGCCAGGAAGGGCGGGCCAACGAGCGCCGCGGAGCCAAAGCATGAGAACGAACCTGACTCTAGCCTCCGTTGCGTTGCTGTCCTGTCGACTTTTGTTGGCGCAGTCGGCTCTGCCTGCGGCACCGGGGCCGCAGCTGCTTTCGTCGCTGCAACAGCCGGAGGCGATGCCTCCGGCAGCCGGCACGCAGCAACCGACCGCGCCTGCGCCTGACGCCAACTTGCCCGCACTCACGCTGGCGCAGGCGGAGCAGATGGCGATTCGCAACAACCCACAGATCACAGTCGGCAAGCTCGAGGCGCTCGCGCAGCACGAAATCACGCGCGAAACGCGCTCCGCCGAGTTGCCCAGCGCCACCATTGCGGCTACAGCGGTCCAGGCAGAGGAAGCCAGCCGCATCGGAGCCGGCTCGCTGACCTCATCGCGACTTCTGCAGCACGCCGGCGTGGGGACGAATGTCACACAGCTGATCTACGACTTCGGCCACACACATAACCTGGTGCTTTCGCGCAAATTGGCGGAGGAGGCTGCGAACGCGAACTCCCTTGCCACAACGGAGGAGATTGTTCTGGCTACGGACCAGGCCTTCTACGACGCGCTCACGGCACAGGCCGAACTGAACGTCGCCAAGCAAACGGTCTCTACGCGGCAGACGACGGAAAGCCAGGTAGGCGAGATGACGCGGAACAAACTCAAGTCCACGCTGGACCTGAGCTTCGCCGACGTCGATCTTTCTCAGGCGCAACTCCTGCAACTCGACGCGCAGAACAACGCCGACTCGGCCTTTGCGGTTCTCGACGCGGTGCTCGGCCTCGACCACGACGTCCGGTACAACCTGATCGAGGAAACGGGTGCGCCCCAACCGCCGCCGCCCGCTGTCGATCCGCTGGTTCAAGCCGCGTTGCAGCAGCGGCCGGACTTGCAGGCACTGACGTACGATACCGAGTCCGCGCAGAAATATGCGCGCGCCCAGTGGGACCAGCTGCTGCCGACGATTTCGGCGGCGGGCACGGTGGGAGCGCTTCCGGTTCATCCGGGCACTTACTACATTACGAACTGGTGGGGCGGGGTGGGCGGCAACATCAACATCCCGGTGTTCAACGGGTTCCTCTACAGCTCGGAAGCGAAGGAAGCAAAGTACCGCGCGCAGGCGGCGTCGGAAAACGCGCGCGATCTGCGCGACCGCATCGTGCGCGACGTGCGCACCTCCTGGCTGCAGGCNNGCTCGGCCTCAGCTCCATCGTAGAACTGAGCCAGGCGCAGCTGCAGCAAACCAGCGCTCAGATCGAGGACACCAGCGCGCGGTATCAGTACCGGCTGGCGCTTTCGACGCTGAACTACGAGATGGGGATCAGTCCGTAGGGCGGGGAACGCGGAAGGAGAGTTTAGTGATTGGAGTTTGGAGTTTAGAAATGTGCGGAACTCTGCACAGGCTCCAAAAACCAGCCCCGGCGATGATCGCCGAGGCTTCTAAACTCTAACTCGTGAACTCTATTCCCTACGGAGCCCCGCTGCCGACGGAGCGGCTCTCGGTCACGTAGTTCAGCGCTCCCTGGGATGCCTGTCCGGGATATTGCGAGTTGACGTGCATGTCCACAACGTTGCCTTCCATCTCCATCGTGTCGCTCACGATATCGGTGTCGGTGCGAATGATCGTCAGGAACGGGCTGTTCTGCGAGGCCACGTAGACCTTGCCGATGGGATAGTTGTAGACCGCCGCAATGGCGTGCGGGTTCGCAGCCAGCGGAATCGTCTTCAGCACCTGGTAGTTGCGAAGATCCACCACCGAAACGCTGCCGGGAGTGCCGGCGTTGATGTCGCCCTGGTTCGCGACATAGACGCGACTGCCGTCCTGCAGAACCGCCGCCTCCACCGGGTGCAGCCCCACGGGCACGGTCGCCAGCACTTTGCCGAAGGTTGCGCTGTCGTTGCCGTAGATGTCCAGGCTCGTGTCGATGATGCTGATCGAGTTGCCGTCGTAGTTGGCTGTCACGAGTACCTGGCCGTTGCGGTAGTCGTCGGCAAATACCGGGCCCGCGCCCACGGGGATGGTTCCGGTGCCATTGACCGGATCGATGGCGTTCAGCTGGGAGTTGATCACGGTCACGGTGCCGCTGCCACGGTTCATGATGAACGTCCGCTGGCCATCCTGGGTCATGAAGCCGTAGACCGGGCAAATGCCCAGGGGCAGGCGCGCGGAGATGGTGTTGGACGTTGTCTCGATCGCGTCCGCCTCGCCGGTTGCCGTAACCGCCGACGGATTGGCGCAGTCACCCCACGCGGGTTGCGCGCCACCACCGGTGTTGCCCTGGCTGATGGAGTACATGCGCTGCGCGGTGCTGTATCCGGTTAAATTGATCACCGACGGCGCCACCGGAATCTCCTGCTTCAGGGCGGCGGGGCTGCCTGTCATTTGCGCCACACAGTTGGTTGTCAGGCAATCGGGCCCGTGCAGCCCGACTTCGGTCACATAGAGCTGACCGTTCGCCAGCAGCGCGTTGGTGGGCTCGGATCCCGGCAGGAGCGTGCTCGTCAGGACGTTCTTCGTTTGCAGAGACGAGGTCGTGGCCGTGGCCGTCGTCAGAGAGCCATCGCAGTTCGGGGCGTAGACGCTCGCCCCGGTCGTGTCCAGCGAGAAAGTGATCGGGCCGAGGCCGCCGTTGGCCTGCGCCACGACGGAATCTCCGGAAAAGTCCAGCAATGTGTAGATTGCCGGCGTCGCATACGGTGTGCCGCTGCAGGGTCCTGTGACGCCGGCCAGCAGCGGCGAGAAGCCGGGCTGCGAGACCACGGTGACGTAGGCCGTGGGGAGGGCCGCCGGACCGGTAGGATTGATGGGCGTGATGACCGGCCGGTACTGGTTTCCGCAGCCGACGGCCAGCGCGACAAAAGCCGCCGCCAGGCCGGCTGCCGCTGGTCCGGCAAAGATTCGATGAGAAAGGATTCCGGTTTCGCGCACCGGGCGGCTCAGGAAAGATGCCTTACAACGCACTCGCAATACCCGACTCCTCAGGCCGCCGCGGGGAATGCCGGAGGCGGCTTTCACTCGTTGCTGATAGAAAAGATGATTGTACTGTACGCGGCGCGGCTCAGGCCGCGCATGAGCTATAGACGATGAGCGAAGCAAAGGGTCCCGATCCGCGTCCGCACCAGGCCGCGCTGCACTGGCAGTCGCAGGCGGTGCTGCTGCTGCTGGTGCCGGTCACGGCGGTGTGGGTCATGCTGGAGGCGGGGCAGTTTTGGTATGCGCGCGACGGTGCGCTCTGGATCAGCGCTGGGCTTTGCCTGCTGCTCTCGGCGGTGGTCTTCTCCACCCGCGCCGCCACGCCGGGAGCGGCGCTCACAGGGGCGGTCTTTGCCGGCGCGCTCTGGCTACAGACACCAGGGCTGTACACCGCGCTGTGGCCGCTGCTGGCTCTGCTGGTGCTGACCTTCTCGGCGACGCGGTTTGGGCGGCGGCGGAAGGAGTCGCTGGGGATTGCGGAGGAACGGCGGGGGCGGACGGCTTCGCAGGTGGCGGCGAATCTGGGAGTGGCGGCGCTGGCGGGGATTCCACTGTCGGCGGCGCACGTGTTCACGCCGGTAGCGTTTGGAGGGCGAGCGGCCATGGCGGCGATGGTGGCGGCGATGGCGGAGGCGACGGCGGACACTGTGTCGTCGGAGCTGGGGCAGGTGCTGGGCGGGACGCCCTGGATGATCACGAGCTTGCGGCGCGTGCCGGCGGGGACGGATGGGGCTGTCTCACTGCTGGGGACTTTGGCTGGGGCGGTCGCGGCGGCGGTTTTGGTTGGGGTAGCGTTGGTGGCGCTGCCGCAGTTTTCGCGGGCCGACGCGGGGGTTGCGCTGGCGGCGGGGATTGCGGGGACGCTGGTGGACTCGGTGCTGGGAGCGGGGCCGGAGCGGCGGGGCTGGTTGAACAACGACGCGGTCAACACGCTGTCGACGCTGGCGGCGGCGCTGCTGGCGGCGTGGGGGACGGGTTGGGCGTAGGGCGATCCCCGAGGGACAGGGATATCCACCATCCTCCTGCGTTAGCATCCACGATCTCGCGCATTTTCTCTCCTGTCCGCTGCCACTTTTTTAGGTAGCGCAGGCGCCTCGCGCGGCAAAAGTCTTCGAAACTCATTCCCATTTTGGACACCATTCCCGAAGTTAGAAAACTTCTAACTCAGAGTTCGCGATTGAGGAGCCTTTCTGTTGACTAGTCCCCCCACCTGCCGCTAACTGGATATGCAGTCGCCTCCTGTAAAGGCGAATCCGTAAGGGGATCAGCAGCAATGAACAAGCGGAAAGATGGTCGCAAATCGCGCCCGGTGGCCATGCCCAAGGCGCCGCCCGGCATTCAGCGGCTTGACGACATCACGCTCCGCTCAGGCGATTCTGGACGCGGAAAACCTCTGCGAGCAACATCTCGGCGGCCGGTTCAAACTGGAAGCGATCGACATCTACCAGCGGCCCGCGCTGGCGAGGGACGAGCAGATCGTCGCGGTTCCGACTCTGGTCAGGCGTCTCCCGGAACCTCTGCGCAAGCTGGTCGGAGACCTGTCCAACGCCGAGCGAGTGCTCATCGGACTGGACCTGCTGGAGCGCGACCAGCCCAGGCGCTGATACCTGCGCCGTGGGTGTGGCCCGCTGAGGAGTAATGAACGATGGTTGATCGGCGCAGCAAAACGAAACAACAACTGTGGACAGAGAATAAAGAACTCTGGGCCCGGTTAGCGGAGTTTGAAGAAACCATGCGCGCGATCCGCTCGGGAGAAGTGGATGCCTTCTTTGTGAATGACGCGAAGGGCCATCGTGTGGTCACGCTGGAGGGGGGCGACTCCGCCTACCGTGTTCTGGTCGAGGCGATGAACGAAGGGGCTGCCCTGATCGAAGAGAACGGATTGGTTCTGTTCTGTAACAAGCGCCTGGCAACGTTGCTCAATGCCAACCTCGAGAGCGTGATGGGAGCGTCGCTGTTTTGCTTTGTCGCCCCGGCCGATACGGGCAAGGTCAAGACCCTCCTCAACCAGGCCCGCATCGATGCCTGTGCCAGCGATATTTCGCTTCTTTGCCAGGACGGGACAAGCAGGACGGTGCTGTTATCGCTGAGCCCGATGTCGATCCATGGCTCTTCAAGGATCGGGATTGTCGTCACCGATCTGACCGAACGCCATAAGGCGGAGGAGGAGCTGCGCAGTCTTTCCCTGATCGATGAATTAACCGGCCTGCTGAACCGGCGGGGATTTCTGACCATCGCGCAGCGGACGCTCAACCTTGCCCAGTGGCTGGAAGGTCCGTTGCTGTTGGTGTTTGCCGACCTCGACGGAATGAAGGCGATCAACGATACTCTGGGACACTGCGAAGGCGATCGTGCTCTGATCGATGCGGCGGAAATCCTGAAAAAGACTTATCGCGACTCGGACATTATCGCTCGCCTGGGCGGAGATGAGTTCACGGTCCTGGCCATGGGAACCTCCATCCAAGACGCGGGCGTGCTTGCCAGGCGCCTGCAAAGTGAAATCGATGCGCAAAAAAGGAGGGGCCATCGGTCCTACCAGCTCTCTATCAGCGTGGGCGTTGTCCCTTATGACACGAAAGCGCCGCTACCCATCGTCGATCTGATGGCTCGTGCGGACGCGGCCATGTACGACAATAAGCGACGCAAGTACGAAAACGCGCTGCGCGATGGACGGGCGTGGGCTGCGGGGGGCCCCTCCAGTGCGCGCCGATCGGAGTCCTCGACACGGCCTGGATCTTTGGCGGCGCTTCGGGCGGGATGACATTTCTGCTGAAGCGCAACGGTACGACTGAACAGCTTCCGGAAGAAAGTCCACGTTGAGTGGAGAACCATGCCTCAGCGGCTTAAAGCCGGATTAGTTGTACGGCTGTTACGGCACAGCTGAAGAGGTTGCGGAAAAATGCCAATCAAAGCAAGAAGCATCATCCCTCAGCGGCTAAAGCCGCGCTCATCTTGCGCCATGTTACGGCACGGCTAAAAAGCTGTGCCCCTTCAAAGCTGGCGAGTTTTTCCGCAAACTGTGAAATCGTGCCCTGATTCAAAATCAGCGGAGGATCGCGCTGCGCGCGATGCCCACCCCGATTGCGCCAACAGCGGGCGTGACCAGAATGGGGCACACAGGATTTTTCAACTGAATTTACCGAGATTTCTTACCGAGATTTCACAACCGAGGGTTCAGTCGATGCCGAGTTTGTGCTGGAGCTGTTCGAGAGTGATGCCTTTTGTTTCGGGGTAGAGGAAGAGGACGACGAAGAACTGCAGGACCATCATGGCGGCGAAGAATCCGAAGGGCACGGCTTTGGAGTGGGCTGCTACCCAGGGGAAGAGTCCTGAGATGAAGGCGTTCATGATCCAGTGGGAGCTGCTGCCGAGGCTTTGACCTTTGGAGCGGACGCGGGTGGGGAAGACCTCGGAGATGTAGACCCAGATGACGGCTCCCTGGGAGATGGAAAAGAAAAAGATGAAGCCGACGAGAAGCCAGACGAGGTCGGCCTGGTGGGTATTGGAGGCGAAGATGGCGGCGACTCCGGCGAGGCAGGCCGCGGTCCCGACCGATCCGATGAGGAGGAGAGACTTGCGGCCGATTTTGTCGATCACCGTCATGGCCAGGATCGTCGCGCAGAAGTTCATGGCGCCGAGGAGGACGGCCTGCTTGTCGCCGGAGAGGCTGGAGAAGCCGGCGAATCCGAAGATGTCGTTGGCGTAGTAAAGGATGGCGTTGATGCCGGCGAGCTGGTTGAACATGCCGATGGTGACCGCCAGGAAGATAGGCAGGCGGTACTTGCGCTGGAAGAGGGGCTCGTTTTTGGCGGCACGCTCGAGGTGGATGGAGTCGACGATTTCTTTGAGTTCAGCCTCGGTGTTGGGCGTGCCCATCATCTGGAGGACCTGGCGGGCTTCGTCGATGCGATTTTGCGTGACGAGCCAGCGTGAGCTGCGCGGGATTCCAAAGAGGAAGAGGGCGAAGAGCGCGGCGGGGATGGTAGCAACGCCGAATTGCCAGCGCCAGGCGTCGGCGGTGGCGACGAGGCGGGCAACGCCGTAGTTGGAGGCGTAGGCGAGCAGGATGCCGGCGACGATGTTGATCTGGAAGAGGCCGACGAGGCGGCCGCGGAGGCGTGCGGGGGCGAGCTCAGCGAGGTAGACGGGGCCGAGGACGGAGGAGCCGCCGATGCCGAGTCCGCCGATGAGGCGGAAGCAGAGGAGCGAGGGCCAGTTCCAGGCGAGGGCGCAGCCGGCAGAGGAGATGAGGTAGAGGAGGGCCATGATGCGGAGGGCTTCGCGGCCTCCGATTTTCTGGCCGAGGGGGCCGGCTCCGATAGCGCCGGCGACGGTGCCCCAGAGGGCGATGGAGACGGTGAGTCCGAGGGCTCCGGCGCTGAGGTGAAAGACCTGGGTGAGCTGATGGGTGGTGCCGGCGATGACGGCGGTGTCGAAGCCGAAGAGGAGTCCGCCGAGCGCGCCGACCAGGGTGCTGCGGAGGAGAAGAGGGTTGAGTCGCATGACAGGGAACAGGGTACAGGGTGCAGGGTACAGGGTACAGGGAGCAGGGAGCAGGGTACGGGTTGCAGGTTACGGGTTGGAGGTTACCGGTGACAGGGAGCGGGGAACAGCGAGGAGAGAACAGGGAGCAGGAGGCTGGAAGCCGAGGTTACGGGTTCCAGATTTGGGTTACGGATTCGGCATGGTGTTGGCGAGAGGGGTTGGGTAGGATCACGGATCACGACGCGCAGGGTCTCCAGAAATTTGTCCGCGCGCCTCCCCGGCATCCGATGAAGCGTGCGCCAGCGGTGTGCGCGCTCGGGAGGAGGTGTATGGGGAACAGTCCGGCACAGCGGGAGCGTGAGTTCGTTGCGTGGATTGAGGCGCAGAGACAGACCCACCCGGAGCACAGCCAGCTTCCGTTCGTCGTGGCGCGCGGGGAGGCTGGGCCGGTGTTGCCGACGGCGAGAGACGTGTTGGGCGAGGGGGAGGACTGGGCGCGCAGGGTGCCGGATGGGCTGATCGTTGGTGCAGCGGTGCTGGGGGCGTGTATTGGGTGCCCGATCGGCGCCGCGGCCGGTGGCGTAGTGGCGGGGTTTGTGGGCGGTTTCGTGGGGGCGTTGCTGGGGGAACTGGCGGTGCTGGGGGTTGCGAGGCTGCTGAAGATGGTGGTGCGGGGGATTGCGGTAGGGGTGCTGGCGGCGCGCGCGATTCTGCAGTCGCTGGTGCGGTAAGGCGCGGGACGGAGCGGGGAATCAGGCGGCGGGGTTGGTGCCGGAAGCGGCGTCTGCGCTGGGTTCGATGGCGGGCGTCTCAGGCTCCTGGGGGCGGCGTTTGAGGGGTCGCCTCGTGTTGCGGAGGCGAAGCAGCAGCTGCATGGGGTGGAGAGGCTTCTGCAGCAACTCGAAGTCGTAGCCGCGGCGGCGGGCGTCGCAGAGGAGGTCGAGGGCGCCGGCCTGGCCGGAGAAGAGAAGGATGCGGCAGTTGCTGTTGACGCGGCGGAGGCCGATGGCGAGGTCGATGCCGCTGAGGTCGGGCATCATGACGTCGGTGAGCAGGATGTCGGGGGGCTGATCGAGGGCGCGGACAAGGGCGCGGTTGGGGCTGTGGAAGGGCTGGGCGTGGAAGCCGTTGCGATTGAGGATGGCGGCGAGGGTTTCGGCGATGATCCACTCGTCGTCGACGATGTAGACGCGCTGGGCGGTGGGCTCGGTGGAGACGGGTTGCGACACGAGGCGACTCCGGAACAGATCGTGAGTACTGAACACCAACGTCGAGCAGCTTGATACTTCGGAGAAGCACAACAAGGAAAAAATGAAGAGGCAGAAAGATAACGAAAAGCGATCCGTGGCTGCTTAGATGGGAATTCGACGCATGCGGTTGCCAACGGGTGGAGGGGGCGGCNNAGGCGATGCCGGCGGCTGGTCGAGGAAAACCAACGGGGGATGTCGTTACGACAGTCCGCCCGGGCCGAAACGGGAATCGCGCAACGTTAACGAATTTGTTAACATTGGGTAAGTAGCGGATTTCAAAGTCGCAGCGCAGCAGGGGGCAGGAACCCGCTGCACTGGTTCATCAACGCACGATTACCTGAGTACTTGATCCCCCGAACGGCCGGTTGACCTGCAATCAGCCTGCTGCTAACTTTCAAGCCACAACAAGCAGTACAAATTGCTGTTCTGCCCTGGCTTCGAAAGACCGATCTGAGGGGTTCTCCGGGAGCATCCGGAAAAACTTGGCATTGCGCACGCGTTACTACATCATTTTCGTTGCACGTGAGAAGGACGGGCGTCTCCGCAAGATCCCGATCCCGCTCCATTACGCCGGTGTGTTTGTGGCGGCCGCGGTGGTGGGGGCTTTTACGATCACGGGGATGGCGGGCTCGTACACGCGCATGCTGCTGAAGACGGCGAGCTTCAATCAGGTTCGTCAGCAGCAGGAGGCGCTGCGCAAGGACTACAGCCAGCTGCAGAGGGAAGCGCACGAGAAGGACATCCAGGCGGCGAGCCTGGGATCGCTGGCCAGTGAAGTGAGTGCGCTCTACGGACTGCGCAAGAATCTGGTGGCGAAGGCGGCGACTGCGCCGGTGGCTGCCGGAAGCGCGGATCCGGCATCGGCTCCATTTACAGAGCAGGCTTACGTGCAATCGCTGGATCAGCTGTCGCTGCTGCGGTCGAGCGCGTTGTCGGGCGGGCTGCGGACGTTCAGCTCGGGAATGGCGGCAAATGTGCCGTCGGACTGGGTGAACCTGGCGGGAGCGCCGTCGTTGTGGCCGATTATGGGGGCGATTACGAGCTCGTTTGGGGAACGCGAAGACCCGTTCAACGGGGAAGGCGCGTTCCACGCAGGCGTGGATATTTCGGGGACGTTCGGGGAGCCGGTGCGCGCGACGGCGGATGGCACGGTCGAGGTGGCTTCGATGGCCAGCGGATATGGGCGCGAGATTCTGCTGAACCACGGCAATGGCATCGAGACGCTGTACGGGCATCTTTCCGGTTTTGGCGTGACGGCGGGGCAGCAAGTGCGCCGCGGGCAGGTGATCGGATATGTGGGGATGAGTGGCCGCACGACGGGGCCGCACCTGCACTATGAGGTGCGCATCCACAACACGCCGGTGAATCCGTATCATTATTTGCGGGAGACGGTGCAGCAGCTGGCGACGGCGGATGCGGTGTCGGGATTGAGCAAGGGCGGGAAGTAAGACAGGGTTCAGAGCGCAGAGCTCAGAGCACAGCGAACCAAGCCGCAGGATGCTGCGGCGCTCCTTCATAACTCCAGGGTAAGCTCTTCAGCATGCTGAAGAGCGTTACTCCTTTCTTCATTGTGGACAATTTGCAGGCGACGGTCGACTTCTATGAGTCGAAGCTCGGGTTTCGTGTGCTGTACAAGGGCGGAGGGGACGAGCCGAGGGGGGATTTCTGGGCGTTTGTTGGGCGCGATGAGGTGATGGTGATGTTGAAGGCCATCGCGCCGGATGCGCATCCGCAGCCGAATTCGTCGCGTCATGCCTGGGCGCGGTGGGATGCGTATGTCTTGACCGATGATCCGGACGGGCTGTATCGGGAATTCCTGGATCGAGGCGTTGCGATGCATCGGGAGCTGGCGGACACGAGCGACGGGCTGCGGGCGTTTGAGGTGGCGGACAATAACGGGTATGTGTTGTGCTTTGGGCGGCCGCTGGAGAAGTGAGCGGAAGAGGACGGCATCTGATTCACATTTTTGAGGGAAGAGGAACGTCCCTCACCGGCTGAAGCCGTGCCCTTTCAAAACCGCGCGTTTTCCGCGAGCCCTGAAGTGTGCCCTGACACAAAGACGGTCGCGCTTTGCGCGATACCCACATCCCCGAAAGCAGGGATATGGGGCACCCAAATGCTTTTTCGCAACTGTGCTCGCTCCACTCAGCAGTTACTTTCTGAAGGGTTGCTGGTTTTTGATGGCCGGCCGCGTTGCGGACTGCGCTTGGAGTTCTTTTGCCGTTGCCTGGACTTCGCGGAAGAAGCGGAGGAAGTTTTCGCCGAGGATCTTGCGGCAGTCTTCGGGTGAGTAGCCGCGGTCCATCAACGCGGTGGTGATCTTCGGGAGATCGGCTGCGGAGTCGATGCCTTCGGGCGAGGAGGGGATGCCGTCGAAGTCCGACCCTAGGCCGACGTGGTCGATGCCGGCGACCTTCGCGACGTGGTCGATGTGATCGATGAGGGCGCTGAGGGGCGGGCGTGGAATCTTCGCGGCCCACTGCCTGTCGAGGGCGTCGGTCATTCCATAGGTGGCGGTTTTGCCTTCGGTTTTCCACTGCGCGATCTGCGCGTCTTCACCGGCTTTGCGCTCGGGGGCCTGGGCCTTCCACGCCTGCCACCACGCGTCGGAGATGAAGCCGGAATAGAAGTTAACCATGACGACGCCGCCCTTGCTATGGGGCCCGCCGCTGCGGGTGACGGCGCGGAGCATGTCGTCGGTCATGTTGCGCGGGACGTTGGTGAGGGCGCGCGCTGCGGAGTGCGAGGCGAAGACGGGCGCGCGCGAAGTGATGACGGCGCGGTAAAAGGTTTTGTCGGAGACGTGCGAGATGTCGACCATCATGCCGAGGCGGTTCATCTCGTAGACGACATCTTTGCCGAAGTCGGAGAGGCCGTCCTGAGTGTGCTTCACGTTCGGATCGTCGGCGTCGCCGGAGGAGTCGGCCCAGTTGTTGGAGTTGGACCAGGTGAGCGTCATGTAGCGGACGCCGAGGCGATAGTAGTCGCGCAAGAGGCCGAGGGAGTCCTCGATGGAGTGGCCGCCCTCGATGCCCATGAGCGCGGCGAGTTTGTGCTCGCGGTGGGCGCGGAGGATGTCCTCGGGCGACCAGGCCATCATCATTTTGTCGGGATGTTGGAGCGCCTGCTGGTGGACCGCATCGATCAGCTCGAGGGTGCGGCGGGCGTAGTGGCCCTCGTTGAGTTTGGGCTCGACCCAGATGGAGAAAAATTCAGCGCCGAGGTTGCCTTGTTTGGCGGAGGCGAAGTTGAGATAGCCGCCGTCGAGAGGCTGGGTGAGGTCGTAGTGGTCGTCGAGCATGCGCTGGGGCGTGTCGGCGTGGGTGTCGATGACGAGGGCGGAGCGGTGGACCAGGGCGGCGCCGGTAGGCCGGCGTTGGTGCGCCATTTTTGCGGCGGGTTGCGGTTTGGATGAGAGAGGAATCGACAAGGTCAGGGCAAGGATGGCGAATAGCCGCAGAGGCATCATACTGGAGAATCCGGTAGAGGGATTGTAGCAATGAGAGGACGACGCGGTTCCTTCGTCAGGACGGAGTGACACGAAGGCCGAGCCGCTCCGCCTCGTTGCCAAGCCGCACGTCTGTGGTCCAGAGTTGCGTGCCAGGAGTTACGAGGCAGGATGCAAGCAGATGGGCATCGGTGAGCCCGATGCCTTTTGACCACAGGGAGCGAGCTTCGATCATGCGACGCACATCGCGGAGGTCAACGAGTCGCAGCATCGGCATGCTGTCCAGTTTTGCCAGGGTGAATTCGCGGTCCTGCAGCGAACCGAGCGCCAGCTCAGCAACGAGGCAGGGATGCATCACGATCTGTTTGCTCTCGAGCAACCGCCGCAAAGCTGGCATCCGGGAGCGGAAGAACTCGATCCAGACGCTGGCATCGGCAAGAATCACAGATCGTCGACTCGGAGCCGGCGGACGTCTTCCAGGGCTGGCATGGTGCCCTCAAGCGCAGCCAGGCTCCGCGAAGCCTCTCTCTCGATCAGCGCTTTCAGGGCTTCGCGGAGCAGGGCTGTACGCTCCGAAAGGCCACTGTATTCCTGTGCCTTTCGGAGGAGTTCATCGTCAAGAGAAACCGTAGCTCGCATGCACCAATTGTATCACCTGTCCGGTGATATATTCGGTGCTTGGGATGCATGGATTGACAGCGGTACGGCTTAGCCGTAGTATTACTACCGGCTTGTCTTTCGGTGCGGGCGACATTCTGGACGATTCGGGAGAGGCGAGAATGAGCAGTGTCCTCCCCGATGCTGTACGAATGGGATTCGCAAAAAGACGACGAGAATCTTCGGAAGCACGATCTCCGTCTTGGCGATGGAATCCCGGCTATCGAGGGTCCCGCCGCCGAGTTTTGGATCGACGATCGTTACGAGTAAGGAGAAGAGCGGATCATCACCCTGGGTCGTGCCCGCAGGGAATCCTATATGTTGTGACCACCGAAATCACGGAGGATCTGACACGAGTCATCTCGGTCAGGAAGGCTGAAGGCTATGAAAAGGACTGGTATTATCAGGGTCGCCCATAAGCCCGGCGATCCGCCATTGAAAACGGACACAGATTGGGCGAAAGTTGCGGCTCTTACCGAGGAGCAGATTCATGCCGCCGCATTGTCCGATCCAGACGCGCAGCCTTTGCCCTGCGATGGGCGAGGGTTGATCAAACTCGTCAACGTCAAAAAACTGCGCGAGAGACTTGGCATGACTCAAGAGGCCTTTGCGGACCTTTACAGGATACCCATAGGGACTCTTCGGGACTGGGAGCAGCGGCGCAAAAATCCTGACGCGCCTGCTCGGGCTTATCTTCAGGTCATCGCGACCAACCCCGCGGAGGTAGCCGCGCTGCTGAAAGCGAGCACGCTCGCAAGATCCCTTTGGGCTATTTCTCCTCGAAAGTCCAGTCTGTAACTGGAGCGATGGCGTTGATCACTTCTTTGCGCTCTTTCCAGGCGCCGGCCAGATAATCGCGGTTCATTTTCGCGATGACTTCGAGCGGGATTTCCTTGGGGCAGACGCCGGTGCATTCGCCGATGTTGGTGCAGCTGCCGAAGCCTTCGACGTTCATCTGCGCAACCATGCGGACGGCGCGGTGATCTTCTTCGGGCTTGCCCTGGGGAAGAATGCCGAGGTGCGCGATCTTGGCTCCGGTGAAGAGCGCGGCCGATCCGTTGGGACAGGCCGCGACGCAGGCTCCGCAGCCGATGCAGGCGGCGGCGTCCATAGCGCGGTCGGCGTCCTCTTTGCCGATGGGGATGGCATTGCCGTCGGGTGCGCCACCGGTCGCTACGGAAACGTAGCCACCGGCCTGGATGATGCGGTCGAAAGCGCGGCGGTCGACGACCAGGTCCTTGACGAAGGAGAAGGCAGTGGAGCGCCACGGTTCGAGCACGAGCTCTTCGCCGTCTTTGAAGTGGCGCATGGTGAGCTGGCAGATGGTGGTGGCGGGCATGGGTCCGTGTGCGACGCCGTTGATCATGAAGCCGCACATGCCGCAGATGCCTTCGCGGCAGTCGTGGTCGAAGGCGACGGGGTCCTCGCCCTTTTCGATGAGGGCCTCGTTGAGTACGTCGAGCAGTTCCAGCATCGACATCTCGCCGTTCTCTACCTCGACGGGATAGCTGACGAATTTGCCCTGGGATGCTGGGTTCTTCTGGCGCCAGATGCTCAGTTTCACTCTCATTACTTGTAGCTCCTCTGGCTCGGGTGAACGTAGGCAAACTCCAGCGGTTCTTTGTTCAGCTCGGGCGGGTTGCCGGGGCCGGTCCAGCCCCATGCGGCGACGTAGCTGAAGTGCTCGTCGTCGCGCTGCGCCTCGCCATCGGAGGTCTGGTACTCCTCGCGGAAGTGGCCGCCGCAGGATTCGTTGCGGTGGAGGGCATCGATGCACAACAACTCGCCGAGCTCGAGGAAGTCGGCCACGCGGCCGGCTTTCTCGAGGCTCTGGTTGAGGTCGTCGCCGGAGCCGGGCACGTTGACGTTCTGCCAGTACTCTTCGCGAAGAGCGCGGATTTTTCCGATGGCCTCCTGGAGGCCTTTCGCGGTGCGCGACATGCCGCAGTCGTCCCACATGATTTTGCCGAGCTCGCGGTGGAAGGAGTCGACGGTGCGCTTGCCTTTGATGGAGAGCAGTTTCGCGACGCCTTGTTCGGTGGCGGCGAGGGCCGCCTGCACGGCGGGATCGTTGGGCTTGACTGGTTTGGGCTTCACGCTCGCGAGGTAGTTGCCGACGGTGTAAGGAATGATGAAGTAGCCGTCGGAGAGGCCCTGCATGAGCGCGCTGGCGCCGAGNNATGGCGGGGTAGATGCGCATCGGGACCTTGTAGGGATCCTCGTCGGTGATGCGCTGATACATGTCGAAGAGGTTGCCGTAGCGCTCGCGGATGGTGTCGACACCGAGGCGGCTGATGGCATCGCTGAAGTCGAGGTAGACGCCGAGGCCTGTCTCGCCGACGCCGCGGCCCTCGTCGCAGACGGCTTTAGAGTTGCGCGAAGCGACGTCGCGGGGGACGAGGTTGCCGAAGGCCGGATATTTCCGCTCGAGGTAGTAGTCGCGCTCGTCTTCGGGGA
>PMAM01000068.1 GCA_003152595.1 Acidobacterium sp. | reverse complement strand
GCGATCCCAGTAGTGCGCATCGGCCGCCCGAATCGAGATCGTCGCCGGTCCATCCAGATCGAAGTTCAGCAGGTAGTAACTGCTGGCTGCATGCACGACCGGCGTCTGCCGCCCATTAATCGTGACCACGAAATAATCCGTCCGAACCTCGTCCGGGATCGGCGCAATCCCAACCCGCGTCGCCGCCAACCCCGCCGCGCACCAACCCAACAGAAACACCACGCAAACCATCAACCGCGTCATCGCCGCCATCGACACTCCCGTCGTCCCTTATCGGCGATTCGCTCGTGCTCCATCAAGAGTATCTATCTGTTCCCTGTTCCCTGTTCCCTGTTCCCTGTTCCCTGCTCTTTCACATCACCTCCGGCGCGCTGATCCCCAGCCACGCGAGCGAACGAATCAGCTCCCGCTGCGTGACGGCCGCCGTCGCCAGCAGCAATTTCTTCCGCGCCGGGTCCTCTTCGCTCAAAATATGGTGAAGCCGGTAGAAATTGCTGAAGTCCTGCGCCAGCTGGAAGGCATGCTTCGCCAGATACGCCGGCTCAGCCGTCGAGATGCACTGATCCAGCAACAGCGTCGTCTTCGCCCCGCGCAGCCAAACCTCCCAAATGCCGTCGCTGCCTTCCCCGCTCAGATACTGCGCGACATCGACGCCACTCAGCCCGGCCAGCGCCTCCTCCGGCGTCGTCCCCGCCTTGCGAAAGATGCTCCGCGTCCGCACCACTGCGTACTGCAGATAGGGTCCCGTCTCGCCCTCAAAACTCAGCGCATCTTTGAAGTCGAAAGCGATCACCGAATTCCGCGTGTAGCGCAGCATGAAATATCGCAGCGCCCCCACAGCAATCGACCGCGCTGTCGCCTCGCCCTCTTCGTCGCTCAGTTCAGGATGCCGGCTGTCAACCTCCGCATGCGTTGCCGCAATCAGCTTGTCGATCAGGTCGTCAGCCTTAACCCCAAACCCCTTCCGCCCGGAGACCTCGATGTAGGGCCGCGCCCGATCCTCTTCCGACACCTCATACCCCAGCTCCAGAGCACACCGGGGCGTCAGCGCCACCATCTCGTACGAAAAGTGCGTATAGTGCGAAGCCTGCTCCGTGTATCCCAGCCCGCGCAGCGCCTCAATCACATTCGCCTGCGGATCCGACTGCCGCGAGTCGATCACGTTGTAGATCGCCTGCGCGCCCCCAAACTGCGGATGCTCCGCCTCACCCGTCTCCGCCGATATCCAGCACCGATGATCCCGGTAGTCGAAGAACGGTCGATACGCAAAATCCCGTCCGAGCAATCCAAACTTCCAAAGGTGATAGGCAATGTCCTTCCCCACATACGTCACCGTTCCATTCGAGCGAACAATGACCTTTGCATCTTCATCGGGCCCTTCACTGTCAGAATTCTCCGTCGTCCCGCTGGACGCGGAGTCTCCCGAAGGGCGTCCGCCCGTCCGGCCACGACTCCCAGGCCGTTTCATCACCCAGCAGCCCTTGTTCTTCCCCTCCGTCTCGAAATACAGCACGCCCTTCGCCTTCAACTGCTCAAACGCCAGATCCCAGAAGTGCAAATGCAGAATCTCGCTCTCCCGAGGCAGCAAATCGTACTCAATCCCCAGCCGCACCATCGTCTCCAGATGCCGACGCAGCACCGCCGTCGACACCAGCTCCGCAATCTGCGCCGTCTCATTCCCGCCCGCCTCAGTCGCGTGCAGCGTATTCAGCCTCAGTTTTTTTCGGGCTGCTGCTTCTTCCGGCGAAGCCTCATACCACGACGAAACCCGCGCATACAGATCCCAGCAGTAGTAGTCGATGCGCTCCCCATCCTCGGCCAGCTCGCTCATCAACTCTTCCACGCCGGCCAGGTTCAGCCCTTCCAGATGAACCAGGCCCACCACCACATCGGCCACCTGCACGCCAGTGTTGTCGATGTAGTTCTGCACATCCACCCGCTGGCCCGCCGCCCGCAGCAGCCGCACAAACGTGTCCCCCAGGATCGCGTTGCGCAGATGCCCCACATGCGCTGCTTTGTTCGGATTGATGCTGGTGTGCTCGACGAGACTATGGAACCTCTCCGCCGGCGCCTCCGCCTCGCCCGAGCGTGCGAACGCCTGCGCAAACCCGCTACGATCGAGCCGCGCGTTGATGTAGCCAGCGCCCGCGACCTCGAACCCGGCAAACCCTGCCACCGGAGCCGAAGACCCCAGCGCCCCGACAATCTCCTCGGCAATCTTTTTGGGAGCCTTGCGCAGCTTGCGCGCCAGCTCAAACGCAACCGGAGTGGCAAACTCCCCAAACTTCAGCTCCGGCGGCTGCTCCAGCACCACCGTCTCCACCTCAATCCCGTACAAGCTCCGGAGCGCACCCCGAATTGCCTCCGCCAACTGCCTTTGCTGTCTCAAATACACGCGGCCAACCTGCCTTCAGAAAAGCTTGATTCTAGCAGCGCCGCTCGTCGTCTCGACCCCGTGTTACCCTCCTCCCGATCGCCCATGCCCACCACAACCGAAGCCCACCCCTTCGCCCAGGACTGGATCGCCGCCTGGAATTCCCACGACCTCGACCGCATCCTCGCCCACTACGCACCCAGCGTCACCCTCACCTCGCCCGCCGCTGCCAAACTCCTCAACGACCCCTCGGGCACCGTCACTGGCGATGCCGCCCTCCGCGACTACTTCCAGCGCGGCCTCGACGCCCTCCCCAACCTCCACTTCGAACTCCTCGAAGTCCTCGCCGGCCTCTCCAGCGTCGTGCTTCTCTTCAACAACCAGCGCGGCACCCACACCGCCGAGTACATGGAACTCGACTCCGCCGGCAAAATCATCCGCGTCGTCGCCAACTACTCCGGCTGACCTGCGGCGCCCTGACTGAGGCTTCTTGCCTGCCTCTCTTCCGCTAAGATGAGAAGAGCGTTCGCACCACCCGCCATCATCCATGCCTGACAAGTTTTACCTCACCACCCCCATCTACTACGTCAACGCGCGCCCGCACATCGGCCACGCTTACACCACCATCGTGGCCGACGCCATCGCGCGCCGTCAGCGTTCTCTCGGCGTCGATACCTGGTTCCTCACCGGTACCGACGAGCACGGTCAGAAAATCGAGCGCTCCGCTGAGGCCGCCGGCTGCACGCCACAGCAATTCGCCGACCGCGTCTCCCAGGAATTCAAAAACCTCTGGGACCGCATGGGCCTCACCTGCGACGACTTCATCCGCACCACCGAGCCCCGCCACATTCTCGCCGTCCAGAACTTCATCACCCTGCTCCGCGATCGCGGCTTCATCTACAAGGGCTCCTACACCGGCCAGTACTGCGTCTTCGACGAGCTCTACGTCGAGGCCCCGCCTGGCGCGCCCTGCCCCGACTGCGGCCGCCCCACCGAAACCGTCTCCGAGGAGAACTACTTCTTTAAGCTCTCCGCCTTCGAGCGTCGCCTGCTGGAGTTCTACGACGAGCATCCGGACTTCATTCGCCCGGAAAGCCGCCGCAACGAAGTCATCTCCTTCGTGAAGGGCGGCCTGCGCGATCTCTCCGTCTCCCGCACCAGCTTCAACTGGGGCATCCCCATCCCGGGCGACGAGAAGCACGTCGTCTATGTCTGGCTCGACGCCCTCGCCAACTACATCACCGCCCTCGGCTGGTCCTCCGCCGACGACAGCAAGTACAAAACATTCTGGCCCGCCGACCTCCACCTCGTCGGTAAGGAAATCATCCGCTTTCACTGCGTCTACTGGCCTGCGTTCCTCATGGCCGCCGGCCTCCCGCTGCCCAAATCCGTCCACGCCCACGGCTGGCTCCTCTTTGAAGAGAGCAAGATGTCGAAGTCCCGCGGCAACATCGTGCGCGCAGAGACGATCCTCGAAGGCTTCGGCGCTCTCAAGCCCGACCTGCCCAAAGCCGAGCAGGACCTCTTCGGGGCCGACGCACTGCGTTACTTCCTGCTGCGCGAGATCGCCTTCGGCCAGGATGGCAACTTCTCCTTCGACGCCCTTGTCCAGCGCTACAACGCCGACCTCGCCAACGGCTACGGCAACCTCGTCAGCCGCACGCTGTCGATGATCGGCCGCTACTTCGACGGCCTCGTGCCCTATCCCGCCTCCTCCGGATCCGTCGTGCAGTCCCACTCTTTCGCCGTCGAGCTTCCCCGCACCATCTCAACCTTCGCCGCATCGTTCGACGCGCTCGATTTTTCCCGCGCGCTCGAAACCGCCTGGGCCGCCGTCGCCGCCGTCGACGGCTACCTCACCGCCAACGCGCCCTGGAAGCAGCCCGAAGGCGTCAGCGACGAACAGCAACAAGCGCTGCGTGCCGACATCCTCTATACCGCCGCGGAAGCCATCCGCATCATCACCGCCCTCGTCTACCCCGTCATCCCCAACGCCGCCGCCCAGGTCTGGTCCCAGCTCGGCCTCGGCGACATCCGCAAGGCCGACCTCAAAAACCTGCAGTGGCGCGGACTCAAGCCCGGAACCAAACTCGGCGAACTCTCGCCGCTCTTCCCCCGCGCCGACAAGGAGACCATCACCCGTATGAGCGAACTCGAGCAGAAGAACGCACCCGCACCCGCCGCCACTCCCGAGCCCGAAACTGCGGAGCCGTCGCCGGCACACACGTCTAAACTCAAGTCCGCCATCGAAGGCCTCGCCGTCGCCATGGCCGAGTCCACCAACGAGACCGCTGCCGTCGCCGCCTTCGAAGGAGCGATCGCCGAAACGGTCCGCGAAACCATCGGGGGCCGCAAAGATCAGGCTCCCAGCGCGCCCGTTGCCGCGCTACAACCCACGCCCTCCGGACCCGAAGACGCTACGAACCTGCCTGGCACGCGAATTCTTCCACCCGCTCCCGCAACCGGCACCGTCGCGGCGCCTGCAGGTCCCGCTGCCCCCACTCTCCCTGAGGGCAAAATATCCATCGACGACTTCTCCAAAGTCGAACTGCGCGTCGGCCAGATCAAAGTCGCTGAGCGCGTCCCCAAAGCCGACAAGCTCCTCCGCCTGGAAGTCGACCTCGGCACCGAAACCCGCCAGATCCTCGCCGGCATCGCCGAGGCCTATGCCCCCGAGTCGCTCATCGGACGCAAAGTCGTCATCGTCGCCAACCTCGCGCCGCGCAAACTCCGTGGTCTCGAATCCAACGGCATGATCGTCGCTGCCTCCCTTGAAGGCGGCCGCCCAGTGTTAGCCGGTTTCCTCGAAGACGTCCCGGTTGGCGCGCGCCTCAAGTAGAAGACTTCAGGCCAACGCTATACACGTATACCAGAGTGCTATACTTATATAGCGGAGGTTCCGCAATGCTCGCGATTCGCTTGCCTGCCGATATCGAAAAACGTCTGGATCAGCTCGCCAAACGCACCGGAAGGACGAAAACCTGGTACGCACGGGAAGCCATCCTGAACCATCTCGAGGATCTCGAAGACGAATACCTCGCCTTGAAGGAACTGCGTGCGATCCGCGAGGGACGCAGCAAGACCTATACTCTCGAAGAGGTTGAACGCAGCCTTGGCCTGGACAATCATCTTCTCAGAGGTGGCAAAAAAGAACCTCGCCAAAATGGACGCACAGATCGCACTGCGTCTAACGGCGTTCATGCGAGAGCGGGTCGCCAAAGTCGAAAATCCACGTAGCCTCGGCCAGGCTTTGCAGGGGTCCGAACTTAGCGGCCTCTGGCGATACCGCGTCGGTGACTACCGCATCGTTTGCGAAATTCAGGACAAAAGACTGGTCGTCCTGGTCCTTCGCGTCGGCCACCGCCGCGAAGTGTACCGTTGACCCTGGCGTTGAACCCGATGATTGACTCCCACGCCCATCTCGACAGCCCCCGTTACGACGAGGACCGCGAAGCCCTCCTCGAACGCGCCTTCGCGGCCGGCGTGCGCGCCATCCTCTCCATCGGCATCGGCGACGGCCCAGCCGAAATGCACCGCGCCCTCGAAATCAGCCGTACATCCGCCGGCCGCCCCCGCACCCCGAAGATCTGGGCCACCGCCGGCGTTCACCCCCACGAAGCCCGCCTCGCCGACAATCTGGCCTACTCGAAACTCGACGCCCTCCTCGCCGAGCCCGAAGTCCTGGCCTGTGGTGAGATTGGCCTCGACTACTTCTACGACCACTCCCCACGCGACATCCAAAAGGCCGTCTTCACCCGCCAGATGGAGATCGCCGCTGCCCGCAGGAAGCCCATCGTCATCCACTGCCGCCCCTCGAACGACTCCACCGATGCCTGGGACGACACCCTCGCGCTGCTCCGCTCCGANNTTCCTCATCTCCTTTGCCGGTAACGTCACCTTCCCCAAAGCTCAGGCCATCCGCGATGCGGCCGTAGCTGTCCCCCTCGATCGCATGCTCATCGAGACCGACGCACCCTTCCTCGCACCCCTTCCCAACCGCGGCAAACGCAACGAGCCTGCCTGGGTAAAAGAAGTGGCAATGAAGATCGCCGAGATCCGCAACCTCGATCCTGAAGAGGTCGCCAGCCGCACCACGAGTAACTTCGGCACGTTTTTTCGTGCCGAAATTCCGGCCCCTCCACCCGCGCCAGGCCGCTAGCAGGATAATCTGGAAGGGAAGAGGCAAAAATGGCAGCGGAGAACTCCTTCGACATCGTCAGTAAAGTCGACATGCAGGAAGTGCGCAACGCGATCGAGCAGGCCACCAAAGAGGTGCGCACCCGCTTCGACCTGAAGGATTCGAAGTCCGAAATTAAGCTCGAAGGCGAGGACGCCATCCAGCTGGCGTCCGTCGACGAATACAAGCTCGACGCCGTCACAGAAATTCTCCGCCTAAAAATGGTCAAGCGCGGCATCTCCCTCAAGGCACTCACCTTCGGCAAAGTGGAGCCGGCAGCCGGTTCGTCCGTCCGCCAAAAGATCACCCTCCAGCAGGGCATCGCTGGAGAGAAAGCCAAAGAGATCGTTAAAATCATCAAAGACTCTAAAAAGAAGGTTCAGGCCTCGATTCAGGGCGATACCGTCCGCGTCTCGGGCAAGGACCGCGATTCTCTTCAGGAAATCATCGCTCTGCTCAAGGGGCGGGATCTCGGCATCGATATGCAGTTCACGAATTACCGCTCCAACTGAGCGGATGGCCCAGTAGTCCGGAGAACGTTGAGTGAGCACAGTGGCGACAGCGGCGGCGAAGGAAGTGTTCGACCTGCTGCACGACGATCTTGCCGCCATCGAGCGCGAGTTTGGCACCGATGCTGTCTCCTCGGTCACCGCCATTACGGAGATCTCCGATTACCTGCGTGAAGGCGGTGGCAAGCGCATTCGCCCGTCGCTGCTGCTGCTCGCGGCTCGCAGCCTCGGCTATTCCAGCCGCGGCATGATCCGCCTCGGTGCCGTGGTCGAAATGGTCCACACCGCCACCCTGGTGCACGACGACATCATTGACGCCGCCGACATGCGCCGCGGCCGCCCTTCGACCAACCACACCTGGGGCAACGGCAAATGCGTTCTGGTGGGCGACTGGCTCTACATGCAGGCCTTTCGCGTCGCCCTCGAGGAGCGCAACTTCCGCGTTCTTGAGCTCCTCATCGGCCTGACCCAGCAGATGGTCGAAGGCGANNGTGTCCATGCGGCTCGGCACAGTGCTGGCCGGTGCCGATCAGGCGACCGAAGATGCCCTGGGCAGTTATGGTCGCAACCTCGGTCTCGCCTTCCAGATCGTGGACGACGTTCTCGATCTCACCGCGACGGAAGAGGTGCTGGGCAAACCAGTGGCCAGCGATCTGCGCGAAGGCAAGGCGACGCTCGCCGTCATCCACACCCTCGAGAACGGCAGCACACCGGCTGAGCGAACAGCAATTCAGACCGTGCTTGAAGATCAGAATTTTGAGCGCGTCTCACATCAGGAGATCCTGCACATCCTGAACCGGAACCAGTCGGTGAACTACGCCATGAAGGCTGCTTTCGATTACGCCGCGGCCGCCCAGGCTGCGCTGACCGTGGTTCCCGACTCCGAATACAAGCGCGCCCTGCAATGGATGCCGGAGTTTGTGGTCGCCCGCGAAAAGTGACGAAGTCATCCTGAGCTGGCGCCGGCGAGCGAAGGATCTGTCCCTGCTCCCTGCTCCCTGCTCCCTGCTCCCTGCTCCCTGCTCCCTGCTCCTTGCTCCTTGCTCCTTGCTCCTGGCTACCATCCTTGCAGGTTGTACCCTAGTCTCCAATGAAGCTCTCTGCCATCGCCGCGGCGCTCGGTGCCGAGTTGCGCGGACCCGACTCCGACATCGGCGGCGTCGCCAGCACCGTCTCCGCAAATCCCGCCTCGCTGCTCTTCGCCGAAGACGCGCATTCGCTCGCCGCCGCGCTGGCCTCGAGCGCTGCCGCCGTCATCGTCTCCCCCAGGCTCGCACCCGCATCGTGCGACAAGCCGCTCCTCGTCGCCGCGCAGGCCCGCCTGGCCTTCGCCCGCGCCGCGCGCCTGCTCCGGCCCGCCGAGCCCGAAACCGGCCTGCATCCCTCCGCCGTCATCGATTCCTCCGCAATCCTGGGTCCGCACGTCTCCGTCGGCCCGCACGCCGTGATCGAAGCCGGCGCGCAAATCGGCGAGGGCACACGCATCGGCGCAGGCTCTGTCATCGGCAGCGGCGTCAAGATCGGCGACCATTGCCGCGTCTATCCGCGCGTGGTCCTCTATCCCGGCACCGAACTGGGCAACAACGTGGTCCTGCACGCCGGAGTCGTCCTCGGCTCCGACGGTTTCGGATACGTGCGTGATCAAACGACCGGCGAATACCTTCAGTTCCCCCAGCAGGGCCGTCTCATCGTCGAGGACAACGTCGAAATCGGTGCCAACACGACGATCGACAGAGGCGCGCTCGAAGAGACCCGCATCGAGCACGGCGTCAAAATCGACAACCTCGTCCACCTCGGCCACAATGTCCGCATTGGACACGACGTCGTCATCGCCGCGCAGACCGGAGTCTCCGGCTCATCGAGCATCGGCGCGAATGCCATCGTCGGCGGACAGGTCGGCATCGGCGACCATGCCCATGTCGGCGAACACGTCGTCCTCGGATCCGGCTCCGGAATCCTTACCTATAAAAAGGTCAGGGGCCCAGGTGTTGTCTTCTGGGGCCGTCCCGCGCGGCCCCTTCGCCAGTATCTGAAGGAACTGGCTGCACTCGCCCGCCTGGCGCGCTCATCCAACGATGAGGAGGATCGCTAGTGGCAGTCATCGTGGTCGGCGGGCATTCGCGCAACATCGGCAAGACCTCGGTCGTCGCCGGTCTCATCGCGCACTTGCCCGAGTTTCGCTGGACCGCCTTTAAGATCACCCAGTACGGCCATGGATTTTGCACCGCCGACGGCAAACCCTGCCAGTGCCAGACCGAAGACTCCTGCGTCTCGCTCAGCGCTGAAAACGACCCAGCCAGCGGGACGGACACCTCGCGATTCCTCGCCGCCGGCGCTGCCCGATCCATCTGGGTTCGCACCCGCATCGGCATGCTCGCCGAAGCGATGCCGCGCATCGAGAAGGAACTCGCCGCCTCCGAGAACGCGATTCTCGAATCGAACAGCATCCTCGAGTTTCTTACGCCCGACCTCTACCTCACCGTGCTCGATCCGGCAGTCGAGGACTTCAAAAATTCCGCTCGCCGCTTTCTCGATCGCGCCGATGCGGTGCTGATTTCGTCGACCGGGGAGATACATGCGCCTGCAGCCGACGAGAAACCCCGCTTTTGGGTCCCGCCGCCTGATTACATGTCCGGAGAACTGGTCGATTTTGTGCGCGCGCGCCTTGCGCCACAGGTGGCCACAGTCAGCTAAGGGGCTTCAACGGCTCGCGCTTCATCGCGCCATCGCGCTGCTTCACCAGCATCTCGACCTTACCCTCAGCCTCATCCAGCTGCTTCCTGCATTCGGCCGAGAGACGTGTGCCCTCCTCAAAGAGCTTCACCGACTCTTCCAGCGCGAGATCGCCGCGCTCCAGTTGGGCAACAATCTCCTCCAGCTTTGTCAGTGACTCCTCAAAGCTGGCCAACGCGGCTCTCCTCCGGCTGCGTCCTCGCCGGTTCATGGCTCGTACGGCCAGGCAGAACGGCCGCCAGAACGGCCGCCGCAGCACCGTAGCGTCCGAAAGGCGCGCTCACCTGCACACCCTGGACCATCGTGCGCGCCGCCGCGAGCATCTCCTGGGCAATCAGGATCCCCTCCGCCCGGGCTGCATCCGGACTGGAGGCTCGGCTCATGCGCGCCAGAATCTCGTCGGGCACGCTCACGCGCAGATCGTTCTTCATGAACTCGGCGTTGCGCAGGCTGGTCAACGGCCAGATCCCCGCCACGATCGGGATGCGGAAGCCCTCGATCCTCTTGAGGAAAGTCTCGAGAACGCGCAGATCGAACACCGGTTGCGTGATGCCGTATTCGGCTCCTGCTTCGACTTTCCAGGCAAACCGGCGCACCTCGTTGTCGAGATCCGGCACGCCCGGATTCGCGGCGACGGCGATCGTGAATCCGGTCGACTCGCCGATGGGATTGCCGCCGATGTCCAGCCCGTGATTCAGGCGGTGGACGATATTCACCAGTCCGATCGCGTCCACGTCGTAGACGGCCGTGGCGTCAGGATAATTGCCCAGCTTTGGGGGGTCACCCGTGAGGCACAGAATATTCTTCAGCCCGATCGACGAGGCGCCGAGCAGATCGCTCTGGATGCTGAGCACATTGCGATCGCGGCACGTGTAGTGCAACAGGGTTTCAATGCCCGTCTTCTGCTGAATCTGGATGCAGAGGCTCTGCGCGCTCATGCGCGCCGAGGCGCGCGGTGAATCAGGCACGTTGATGGCGTGGATGCCCAGATCGGCCATCTCCTGCGCGCCCTTCAGCTCCTTGCTGCAGTCGATGCCGCGAGGCGGCACAATCTCGACCATCGTAATAAAAGCGCCCTCGTGGACGAGCCGTCCAAGCCGCGAGCGCTCCTCGATGGCCACCGGCGGCGTTTCCGTCACGATCGGTTCCCGCTTCGTCGTTCTCTGCGCAGCAGCCTGCGCATCGGTGGCGCGCAGAGCCGACTTCATGGCACGGATGTGCTGCGGTGTCGTCCCGCAACAGCCGCCGATGAACTGCACGCCCGCCTTGGTGAATTTGCGCGCAAAGCTCGCCATGTACTCAGGCGAGCACAGATAGATGTTGCGTCCTTCCACGGAGCGCGGCATGCCCGCNNACCGTTGCCGGTCCCACGCTGCAGTTGCACCCGATCCCATCCACACCCCAGGACGCGATGCGCGCCGCGGCCGTCTCCGGCGACGCTCCGTCGAGGCAATTGGCTTCTTCATCGACCGTCACCAGCACCACCACAGGCAGATCCGGCGCCGCTGCCTTTGCCGCCAGCACCGCCTGCTCGGCCTCGTTCAGAGCCGGCATCGTTTCGATGATCAGCAGATCCACACCCACGCCTGGACCGCCGCTCGCCAGGGCGCGAATCTGTTCGGCGAAGGCCTCTCTGGCCTCGTCGAGTCCAGTTTTCCCGAGCGGCTCCAGATGAACGCCGAGAGGTCCGACGGAACCGGCGACGTAGGCCGTGCTCGCCTGTTTTTCTGCGATCTGGCGCACCGCCTGCCGGGCAATCGCAACACCGGCGCGATTGATCTCGGCCACTTTGTCCCGCAGGCCGTATCGTTCCAGCCGCAAGGCGTTGGCGCCGAAGGTGTTGGTCTCGACGATTTCGGCGCCCGCCTGCAGGTAGTCCTCATGAACGGCGCGGACCAGCTCGGGTTGCGACAGATTCAGTTCGTCGTAGCAGCGATTGATGAAGACGCCCCGCGCATACAGAGCGGTCCCCATGGCGCCATCGCAAAGCACGGTTCGCCCGCTGAATCGCTGCTCCAGACGGCTCGTCGTCGCGCTCATCCTGATTCATCGTATCAGGCGGGAATGTCGTGCTGAGCACCTCACCCGGCGGCAATCGCTGCGTCCAACAGATTGCCGCAAGTGCCCTGATATACTTGGGGTTTCCCGCGAGATTGTCAAAAAGCCATGCGCCTGGTGAGGTTCTAAGGTTTTGAAGAAGAGAAGTCCCCTGTACTTCGTGGCCGTCCTCGGTTCTATGTTCGTGGTATGCACCGTTATCAGCTCCTGCGGCAAGANNTTCATGGATGCCTACTATGACATTCGGCATGCCTACAATGCCTCCAGCGGGCAACTCTCGATCAATGGATATTCCGGCAAACTGCCCCTCACGATCCAGAACATGCCTGAGCAGCAAACCGGCGCCGTTTACGGCGAAGGGGACGGCAGCCTGTCCCTGATCAGCTACGCACAGGAAAAAGTCAGCGCATCGGTGGCGATTCCGGGCGGCCTTTCCAGCAGCACNNCCATGTCATCAGCGTCGTCAATCGCAACGCCGGCACCGGTCTTACCCTGAATCTGCCCAATGCCTATGGGATCTCGGTGAATCCGGGTGGAACCATTGCTCTCGTCTTTGTCGAGAACGCCACCCAGGCCGCGAGTCACACGGTGGATGTCGATGATCCGGCGAGCTTCGCCGTGTACAGCATCGTGCAGCTCAATCAGACCCAGCAGGCCGCAGCCGCAAACAATCCCAACTATCTGGGCGCGCAGGATTGCGAGCCGCAGCGGCAGCCCACATGGTGCGTGTTTCCCGTCAGTACAGGACCCTCAGCCACTTTCGATCACCCGGTCAAGGCGGTTTTCTCTCCTGACGGCACCACCGCATATGTAGTGAACTGTGGTCCCGAGTGCGGCGGCACCACAGCCGGTCTCACCACGATTCCCATCACCGCTTCCTCCATCAATTCCGGCAGCACCGGCGCCAGCGGCATCGCTCTGGTGGCGCAAGGCAACGTCGCGATTCCGAACGGAGCGACCAACGCCATCTTCAACGGCAATACGCTCTACGTCGCCGGCCAGCAATTCCAGGCCTCCAGCGGACTCTTCGCCGGCTACCTGACCGTTCTGAATGCGCCCGGCAACACCATCGCCGGCACGTACTCCATCGGCGATGGAATGCACAATCGCATGGTGTTCGCCGACGACAATACCCTGTGGATTGGCTCCTCGCAGTGCAACCAGGGCATTCGCTATCAACAGGCGCAATCCGGATCCAGCGTCCAGTTCGGCTGCATCACCATGTTCAACACCAGCACCCAGGCCGCCACCATCGATTCGTACAAAGGCGACGGCACCGGAATCGCAGACATCGAGACTTTTCACAAGGTGTACACGACCGAAGGTGGCCAGATTTACATCTACAAAACCACCGACATGTCCGAACTGGACAATTCCAACGTGACCATCGCTGGAACCGCGATCGACTGCGCCTACATGGACTCGGGCACCGACAACAACAACACCATCTACTAGGATCCGGCTTTCGCCGGGGACAGGCATGGCAGAGCCACCGATTGCCGATGTTCTGGCCATCGCCGCACACCGCGACGACGTGGAGCAGACCTGTGGCGGAACGTTGCTGCGCATGCACTCCATTGGCGTTTTGACGGCCATTCTGGATCTGACCCGCGGAGAAGCCGGCACTCGCGGTTCGGCGGAGGACCGCGCTGCCGAAGCCGCCGAGGCCGCGCGGATTCTTGGCGTCGGATGGCGTGAGGCTCTCGATATCCCGGACGGGCGCGTTGAGAACACCTGGGAGAATCGCCTGAAGATCGTCGAAGTGCTGCGGCGCGTTCGGCCGCGCGTCGTCATTCTTCCGTATTGGACCGGTCGCCACCCGGACCACTACAACTCATCGACGCTCGGCTACGAGGCCTGTTTCCTCTCGGGTCTCGCAAAAATCGAGACCGGGGCTGCGCCGCATCGCCCCTTCAAGATTGTCTACGCCGCGCTCTATGCCGATGTACGGCCCAGCTTCGTGGTCGACATTACGCCCTTCATCGAAGACCGTCATCGCGCGCTGATGGCCTATACCTCGCAATACGCGAATCAATCCGCCGGCAGCGGCCTGTTCGTCCCCGAGGAAGAAATTCGCGAGCGCACCTTTGCGGAGGCCCGGCATTACGGAACCCTCGCCGGCGTGCGCTATGCGGAGCCCTTCGTGCAGAAAGAGATCGGCCTCGTCGACGATCTGACCCTCATTCCCGTCCAGTCCCTGTAACCGCTCCTGCCTCCTGCCTCCCGGCTCCAGGCTCAAGGCTCCCCGCTGCTCCTGTTGGACTTGCCAAATGCAACCGTGTACAGTGGCCTGCGATATCGCCAATCGAACTTTTCCCGGGGAAGGACTGACCAGGCGTGAACCTGACCACCATCGACTGGCTCATCATGTTGCTGTACTTCGCTTTTGTGCTGGGCATCGGCTTCGCACTCAAGCGGTTCATGAAAACCAGCAAGGACTACCTGCAGGCCGGCCGCTCCCTGCCTGCCTGGATCTGCGGTCTCGCCTTCATCTCTGCCAATCTCGGCGCCCAGGAAGTCATCGGCATGGGCGCCTCGGGCGCCAAATATGGCATCGTTACCAGCCATTTTTACTGGATCGGCGCCATCCCCGCNNGAGAAGACGCGCGCCTGGAATGCCTGCAGCTTTGCGGTGATGACCGTCTTCTCTTCCGGCATTTCGATGTACGCCATGGCGCGGCTCATCCAGACCCTCCACGTTTTCGACAAGCTGTTCATCCATCTCGGTCTGCCCGTGGAGTGGGTCTTCCACTTCGCCATCCTTCTCTCCGCCCTCATCGTCCTCTGCTACATCTTCCTCGGCGGACTCACCAGCGCCATCTACAACGAAGTCCTCCAGTTCTTCCTCATCGTCGCCGGCTTCCTTCCCCTGGTCTGGATCGGCCTGAAGAATGTTGGCGGCTGGAACGGCCTCAAAGCTTCACTCCCGGCGTCCTACATGCATTCATGGCAGGGAATGGGCAGCCCCAATACCAATCCCCTCGGCGTCGATTGGTTCGCCCTCGTGGCCGGCCTCGGCTTTGTGCTCTCCTTCGGCTACTGGTGTACGGATTTCCTCGTCATCCAGACGGCCATGGCAGCCAACTCTGAGGAATCGGCGCGCCGCGTTCCGCTCATCGCTGCGATTCCGAAAATGTTCTTCCCATTCCTGGTGATCCTGCCGGGCCTCATCGCCATCGGCACACCCATGGTGACGCAGCACGTGATGAACCACGGTGCCGGCCTCACCGCCACCACCAGCGGCTCAGAGACTCTCAGCGCAGGCCGCGGCCTCATCCCCGCGAAAGTCGATCCCGTCACCGGCAAAGTCATGCTCGACACCCACGGCCAGCCCGTCCTCGACTACGACCTCGCCATCCCCAACATGCTTCTCCACTACTTCCCCACCGGCATTCTCGGCCTCGGCCTCACCGCGCTGCTCGCCAGTTTCATGTCCGGGATGGCCGGCAATGTGACCGCATTTAACACCGTCTGGACCTTCGACATCTATCAGTCCTACATCAACAAACACGCCAGCGACGCGCACTACTTCAGGATGGGCCGCTGGACCACAGTCGTCGGCATTCTCATTTCGATGGTGACCGCCTACGTTGTCCTCAGCTTCAACAACATCATGGACACGCTGCAGCTGGTCTTCTCCATCGTGAACGCGCCGCTCTTCGCAACCTTCCTGCTCGGCATGTTCTGGAAGCGCTCCACCGGCCACGCAGCGTTCATCGGTCTCGCCAGCGGCACCATCGGCGCGCTGCTGCACCACGGCCTCACCCTGCCCCTCGGCGAACATCCCGGCATCCACGGCGGCTGGCTCCACGTCGTTCATACTTATCCCAGCGACATGGCGTTGAACTTCTGGCAGGCGATCTTCGCCTTCACGATCAACTTCACGCTCACTGTGATCATCAGCCTGATGACGAAGCCGCGGCCGGAGAAAGAACTCGTCGGCCTGGTCTACTCCCTCACGCCCAAGCCCGTCGAACATAACATGGCCTGGTACGCGCGCCCCAGCTACATTGCCGTCGGCCTTATCGTTTTGCTGATCGGTCTGAATTTCATCTTCAGATAGCGAAGAGCGGTCGCTGCCGATTCTTATGGCGGGGAATTCGGAGATGTGCCATCGTCAGATCTTGGACGTCTCAAAGGAGAAGACTCAAATGATCGCCAATCAGAATGAAGCGGGATGGATGACTGGATTAATCAACGAAATGCTGTCAGAAATATCAGAAGAGACGAAAGAGACATCCGTGCTCTGTGCGGGACCCGAGCAAGGAACGGACACGAGCGAACTCGCTGGCAGAGGCTTCAAGATATGCAAGCAGGGAGAAAGCCCGGCACGCACGCTTTGCGTGAGCATCGACCGTATCACGTCGGACGGATCAGGTCCTCGATCGCTAAAGTCGCAACTCAGGCTCCATATATCGCAGTTTTGGAGCAGCGGAAATTCCGAGCGGATTATTTTCAAAAACATTGACTTTTAGCGAGCTGAAAAGCGAAGTGAGCTCTGCCTCAACTTCATCTTCAGATAAGAACGAGTATCTGTGACTGTGACTGCTACATTTCGCGACAATCTCCGTGTCACCCACACCACCCGCCTTTCTATTGGTACAAGAATCAATGAGTGCCCCACTCCGGCGGCCGCTGCCAGCGTCGGCTTGCGATCATCCGCACCAGCCGCCTTTGCATCAGGCACCCCTTCACAGCCTGCGAAAGCAAAAACAGCCCCAATGCAGCCCAGGCCAGGTTCACCCCACAGCAAGAAGCTAGAGCCTTTCTCACCCGAACATCAACACCATTCGTCGACGCGCTCATCCCCAAAGTACCGTCCTGTCCCACTCTGGGAAAGCATCCCCTCAACTCTCCCCGTCACCTTTTCCGCAGGCTCGTCACCCGCAACGATTCCACATCGAAGAAAAAAGAGTTTCACCCCTCGCGCTTTTGTAGCGGGCCACGACTTCAGTCGTACCGTAAAGTCTCCAAAAGAACCGCGGCGTTACACCCCCGAGGTTAAAAAATGAGTCTCGATCTCCGCATCCCGCTCGGACTGATGTTCCTGATCATCGGCATCATGCTCTCCGTCTACGGCCTCGTCACGCGCGGCAGCGACATCTACCAGCGCTCCGCCGGAATGGATATCAACCTCATCTGGGGACTGGTGATGCTGGTTTTCGGGCTGAGCATGTTTCTGCTGGGCAGGTATTCGGACAGGCGCCCGAAGCCCGAGGCGTCGGGCGAGGATAGTGCGCGGCCGCTGGGTCATCCCTGAGGCACGTCCCAAAAGCATCCGGCAGCCGTCAACAGGCCTTATTGTCCGCGGAGAAATGCCGGAACCGTATCGCTGACCTGAATCTGCTGCTGGCTTTGATCCGGCAGAGTCACCACCACTCGCTCCATGTACTGGCCAGAAGCAGCCGGCTCGTAGTCGTAGGTGTAGCTGTCACCGTTGGCAAAGTCCTGCCGCACCAGAGTTCCCGAGAGGTACTGGTTGCGGACCAGCACCCTTCCCTGCTCGTTCAGAACCGCCGTCATCAGCGCACCCTGGTACTCGTAGGTGCGCTCCTTGCCGGAAGCCCGCACCACCCAGGCAAGAAGTCCGTCGTTGTTGTACCCGTAGCGGGCGAACCCCCCGGCATCGTCTTCTGCCTGCGTGATCCTCGCGTCGTCGTCGTAGCCAAACCGAATCCAGTGGCCGTGCTCGGTGCGAATCTCCTGCAGGTTGCGCTGGCCACCGCGCTCCAAATGGATTACGCGTCCTGCTTCGTCCTTCATCGCATAAGCTGCGCATTGCGCCAGGTTCTTTGCCGCATAGGCTTCGGGAAACTGCATCTCGGATCCGTCGGCCCGTCGCAGTGTCCAGCCGTCTCCGTTCCAGGCAATCGTCGCTCCGTAGAACGGCGTTGCCGTTTCCGTGTGCATGTAAACGGCATCGGCAAAGCCAGTGCCCGCTGAAATCCGCCGGAAATAGAGGAAGTCGCTGTCCGGAAACATCAGCGTCATGTAGGTGTAGGGCCAGCGCGTTCCGGTGGGAGCAATATCCCAGTTGTGGCTGCTGTTCAGCCCGAAGGCATGAATATGACTCGGCGTTCCCCAGTCCTGCGATGCATACGTGCGCGTCAACGGCACCGGCACGCCATCGGCCACGGCCAGATCGGTCTGCTTCAGAAGAAAGACCCCATACCGCAGATCCACTTCAAAACGGTCCATCTCCATTTGCTGGGAGACCGGCGTCGCGCACCGCCCCAGTTGCGTCCGGATCCCGCCTCCTTCGACGGTGGCGAAAACACAGGGGTGCGTGCCATCCAGGCGGGGAGGAATCGTGGCTCGGGCGACATCTTCGGCGCGAATCCGGGCGGCGTGGGGCTGGGCATTCTTCATCGCCACAGCGACCGCGATGATTGTCCCGGCAATCAGGCTCCAGCCGAGAACCGTCTGCGTGGCGCTCCGGCGCGCTGCCTTTTCCACCTGCACGGGCGCGGGGACCATGAGCGGAGTATCGGGCTCGCGATCGTCGTGCACCAATCCCACAAACGATGTGCTTGCCAGAAGGGGCCGATGGGCTTAGACTTTGACTAACCGGTTAGTTTGACTAACCAGTCAATCAATGGCTCATACCCATTCCCATCGCACCGACAATTCCCGCGACCGCATCCTCCACGCCGCCATCCGCGAATTCAGCGAACACGGCCTCGCCGGCGCTCGCACCAGCGCCATCGCCACTTCAGCCCGCGTCAACAAGGCCCTGCTCTACTACTACTTCCGCGATAAGGAAGCCCTCTACGCCGCCGCCCTCGAAGAAGTGGCTGGCAAAGTCGCCGGCGACGCCCTTGCAGTGCTCGGCCTGGACTGCAGCCCCGGAGAGCGCGTCCTCCGCCTCGTCCTCCAGCATTTCGACCGCCATCTCTCCCACCACGGATTTCATGCCCTCATGCAGCAGGAGATGGTCCGCTTCCGCACCGGCCAATCCAACGCCATGCGCATCATCGCGAAAAATGCCTTCGAGCCTATGTGGGGCCGCTCTCTTCAACTCATCGCCGACGGAATTCGATCCGGCGAGCTCTGCAATGTCGATCCCATGCAGATGATGTACGCCGCTCTCGGCGCCAACGTTTTCTACTTCCTCAGTTCGCCCATGGTTCGTCTCGTCACCGCTTCTGATCCCCTTGAAGCCGGCGCGATGGCCGACCGTCGCACCGCCGCCATTGAATACCTCGGCCAGACCATCTTTACCGACCGCAAACGCGGCGCGAAACTGGCGAAAGCTGTGCTGGCCGCAATTCCCATCCCGGAAAACGCTGTTCCGGAGAGAAAGACCGCATGAAACCACGGAACCGAATCTTTATCGTCATGGCCGTGCTGCTCGTCGTGGCCCTGGTCTGGTATTTGTTCTCGACGAATCACAGCAGCGACCTGCAGCTGATCGGCACGGTTGACGCGAACGAGGTGATCGTCAGCTCCCGGATTCAAGGCCGGATTGCATCTCTGGATGTTGAAGAGGGGCAGAAGGTGACCGCCGGCCAACTGGTCGCCACCATTGAAGCTCAGGATCTTGCCGCGGAGCGCAATGCTGCGGCGGCGACGGTCGCCGGGCAGCGAGACAAGCTGGCCGGATCACGCGACACGGAACAACAGACGCGTGGCGACACGGCCAGCCAGGTGACCGCGGCAGAAGCACAGCTGCGCGTTGCGAAGGCGGCGCTGGCACAGTCGCAGGCGCAGTACGAGCATCAGGATGCCGACACGAGGCGTGCCGTTGCCCTGGCTCAGGCGGGCGTGACCAGCGAACAGACGCGCGACGAGATGGTGACCAGCCTCAACGCAGCCAAAGCGGCTGTCGATTCCGCGCGCGAAAATGTCGCGGCTGCGGAAGCCTCGCTGAAGACAGCTCAGGCCAACCTGCTCCAGACTCAGGCCGCGGCAAAGACCGTCGCGGCGAACCGGGCCGACGTCCACAATGCTCAGGACCTGCTCGATCAGGCGCAGGTGCAACTCGGCTATGCGCGGGTTGTTTCGCCGGTGACCGGAATCGTGAATGTATGGGCCGCACGGCAAGGCGAAGTCGTCTCGCCGGCCACTCCCATTGTCACGGTCGTCGATCTCTCCCAAACCTGGGTTTATGCTCCGCTGCCCGAAACCGAAGCGGACGCGGTCCAACTCGGCGACAAGCTCCGCGTCGTCATGCCCAGCGGCGCTACCGTCTCCGGCACCGTCATCGCCAAAGCCGCTGAAGCCGCCTTCGCCACCCAGCGCGACGTCAGCCGCCGCAAGCGCGACATCGAAACCGTACAGCTCAAACTCCTCATCGACAACCCCGGCATGCGCT
>PMAM01000169.1:5324-16275 GCA_003152595.1 Acidobacterium sp. | reverse complement strand
CTGCCTTGCGCGATCGCGTCCGCGCGCTGAATACGCCGGTGGTCGCCGTCGATTTACCGTCCGGATGGGACGCCGATTCCCGGGCCTTCACGGCCGAGGGCGCCTTTCCAGCGCATGCTGTCGTCACCTTCACCGCGCCGAAGCTGGCGCACGTTTCCGGCAATCTCACCGGGAGTTCCACGGGACCGATCGTAGTGGCGCCGATTGGGTCACCCGATGAGGCGGTGCGATCGGCGACCAATCTCACCTGGGCCGGAGCTTCGAAGAGCATCGTCGAGCATCCGCGTACGCCGGACTCCAACAAGGGCCTGTATGGCCACGTGCTGATCGCCGCAGGCGGACGGGGTAAATCGGGTGCGCCGGCCATGGCATCGCTCGCAGCGCTGCGAGCCGGCGCGGGACTGGTGACGGCTGCTGTGCCGGAGTCGATTCTGGCCTCCGTAGCGGCGATCACGCCGGAGCTGATGACTCTTCCGCTGCGCGAGGGGCCGAGCGGAGAGATTGGCCCGTCGAACCTGGAACCGGATCAGCTTCGCCGGATCACCGAACGCGCCACCGTGATGGCAATGGGCCCGGGGATGGGAGTCGAGCCGGAAGCATTCGTGCTGGGCATGATCGAGAAGACAAAGCTGCCGCTTGTGCTCGATGCCGACGCGCTGAACATCCTGGCCAAGCACCCCGACAAACTCGATGGCGGCAACCGGACTGTCGTGCTTACCCCACATCCCGGCGAGATGGCGCGACTGGCCGGGATCAGCACGAAGGAAGTCCAGGCCAGCCGGGAGCCGCTGGCGAGAGAATTTGCGACCCGGCACAACGTGACAGTGGTGTTAAAAGGATGGCGCACGCTCATCGCCCATCCCGACGGCCGCATTGCCATCAACACGACCGGCAATCCGGGCATGGCCAAAGGCGGCAGCGGAGATATATTGACCGGAATCGTAGCGGCGCTGCTGGCGCAACATCCTGACCATCCGGCTGAGGCTGTGGAGGCCGCGGTGTACCTTCACGGGCTGGCGGCGGATTTCGCCCTGCGCGAGCAGGACGAGCACACGCTGCTCGCAACCGACACCGTCGATCATCTTTTTCGCGCTTTTCTCTTTCGCTCGCGGGACGAAGCGGGATATGTTTGGTTGGAGGGACTTCCTTCCTCCGCGACGAGGGCGAGATGACGCAGACGGCCGACCTGAAGGTGCATCAGTTCGAGAGCCACAGCGCCCGGGAGACGATCGAAGTCGGTCACCGCATTGCCGAGCTGTTGGTGCCGCCCAGGTTCCTCATCCTGCGCGGAGACCTGGGCGCGGGCAAAACGACTCTGGTGAAAGGCATCGCAGAGGCGCTGGATGCCGCCGAGCCGGATGAAGTAACAAGCCCGACGTTTACGCTGATCCACGAATACGAAGGCACTCGCACCAGCGGCGGACACAAAGAGCCGGTGATGCTTTACCACCTTGACCTGTATCGGATCCAGAACGAGCGGCAGCTTGATTCCCTTGGCCTGAACGATCTGGCCAGTCCGGACAGCATTGTTCTGGTGGAGTGGGGGGAGAAGTTTCCCAGCGTGGTGAAGCGCAGCCAGGGCGAGATCGAAATGCGGACTACCCGTGGAGATTCCCGGAGTATCACCCTGACGCTGCGTGACTGAACCGCTCCGCAGTGCGGCGGCTTTCGCAGAGGCGCTAAAAGTGATGGATTTTTTCCGGCGGCACGACTTCCGGGGGACGCGCTGCCTCGCGTTCCAGCGAGCGGCTGACCAGGTCGCGCGATCCCAACCCAACAGCCAGCGACAGGGCAAAAACAATGCCGCCGAAGAGGATGCCGAAGCCCAGCTCGACAATCTCGCCGCCCAGCGCCAGGTGATCGAGCACCATCGCTCCGGTGAGCACCAGGATCATCCACCTCACGCCCATGCTGAGCAGCCGGGCATAACTCAGGTTGAGATTGACGCCGGTGATGAGCACGCTGCGCGAAACGAAACGCGCCAGCACATTGCCGGCCAGCAGCAAGATGGCCGCGCCGACGACGCGAGGAACGTAGGCGAGCATCCATCCCGAAACGATTTGTTCGGAGGTTCCCAGCGCAGAAACGCCGACAACGACGCCGGCAATGACGAAGCACCAGAAGACGATGCGGCCGATGAGCAGCGATGGTGTTGCGCGCGGGCTGAATTCGGCCATGGCGTTGGCGCCGCGGCCCATGCGTTCATCGAAACGAAGTCCGGAGAGGATACGGCTGACGATCCACGAGACAAGCCATCCGAGAAGGAGAAAGAACAGGAAGGCGACGATGAACGCAAGAATGCCAGGGAGCATGGTGGCGATCTTGTTCATCACCAGGCCCATCGACGAGTGAAGCGATTGTTCCACCTGCTGCCACATACTCATTTCTCCTTTCGACCACTTCTATGGATTGAAGCGATCCGGCCATCTCCACCGCGAAAGCAGATACGGCTTCTTTTCCTCCCAGGCGCGGGCCAGCTGCTCCAGCCGCTGTTCCGCATCAGCGTTGCTGAGACTGGAAACCTCGCGGACCCAGGAGGCGGCCCAGCCGAGATAGAGCGGCGTGAGCGCACCGAGCAAATGTCCGCGGCTGAGGGTGCGCAGGCGCCAGGCCAGCGCAAAATCGTAAACGATGCTCGCCCATAGCCCGTCGGGCAGCCGGAACTGATCGGGCGCCAGTCGGGTAAGTCGGCGCAATTCGAGCAGACTGTTGGGCGGCAGAATCAGGCGCCACACCTCATCGAGGTTTCTCGATCCAAGCAGAAATGTATCCAGCATCGACTGTGGATCGATGGGCTGCGCGTCATCCGAACCCTCGCCCGCATTGCCCCAGACGGGCGTCGCCTGCGATCCGCGAATCCGCTGCCAGTGCGAAGCGCACACGTCCATCTCGTGAAAGAGGGAACCGACAAGCTGTCCCAGCACAGCGCTCAATTCCAGCCCCTCGGTGGCCACTTTGTGATGCACGTCGATATGGACCTGGCCAACCTGCACCTGAGCATTCTGGGTGGATGCGACAGTAACAGGCCAGAGCAGCGCATTGCCGGCATTCTCTGCGGCGAGGTTGCTGCGCGAGAGCGCTCCGCACAAGGCTCCGGAGGCCGCGAAATCGAACGCGAGCGGATAGCGGATCCTGCGGCCATAGAGCGCACGACTCAGAGGCGAGAGGATTCCGCTGTTAAGAAGGCCATCGTATCTGGCGGCGAGATAAACGGGCATCGCGAGGCCGCATTGGCGGTCGAGTACCGCGTAGGCAAACAGCTGGATGGCGCGCGCGTCGAGCGCTGCGAGATCCGATCCCAGCACAATGCAGACTCGCGCGTTCAGGGACGCGGCCAGACCCAGCACGGCACGCTGGTTCGCGGAAACACCTGCCCAGACCTCTGCCTGCGGTGGAGGCGAAAACGGCAGCAAAGCCAGCGCCGGGTTATCAGCGGCCGATTCGCCGGGAGGACTTGCAGGCGCCTTCCCGGGCCATGCAAACACGAAGCGCAGCGAGGAAACCGCAGAGCCCAGTTCCTGAAGGATTCGCTCCGCGCGAGGGCGCAGTTCTTCCGGCGAAACGGCGCCGGCGATTCCCACGACCACGTCGGCAGAGCCAATCCGTTCTACCTGCTGTTTTGTCTCCTCGGTGAATTCAACAGCTGCCATTTCGGGGCCGATCCTTATGTCACAGCGGCAGTGACAAGATACCGTGGAGCGGAATGCGAATCCACGCCGGACGGTTGTTCAGCTCGTATACGAGTTCGTACAGAGCTTTATCGAGCATATAGATTTGCAGCAACGCCTCGAAGTCCTTTTGTCCGGCGGGAACAATGGGAGAGTCACCTGCCATCTCGCGCCAGCCACGCAGAAACTCGCTGGAGACCGATCGTTCCCAAAGCCGCGCCCAGGACTCCAGCTGTGCGAAGGCTTCGGGGCGCCTCGTGGTGTATTGGGTCAGAGCAGAAAAGGCGGCGTAGCTGAAAGAACGCAGCATTCCCGCTACATCTTTCAGGGGCGACTGTTTCGCGCGCCGCTCGGCAAGAGGACGCGCTGGTTCTCCCTCAAAATCCAGGATCACGAAGTCGCCTTTCGACCGGAGAACCTGACCGAGATGGTAGTCCCCATGGATGCGCGTCCACTGTCCAGGTTTGAGTCCGGGAAGTGAGCGGAACTTCGTCAGCAGGACGCCGCGGCGGCTTAGCGCCAGGCCCGCCTGCTCGACGGTGTCCTCCGGCAGTCGCGAGAGATTCGTCTTGAGAAGATCGAAGGCGTGCGCGCCGTGACCGGCAAGGTGATCGCGCAGAGCATCGAGTTCGCTCGCATCCGGAAGGTGAGGAGAGAATGCCGCATCATGCCCGGACGCCAGGGCCAGATGCATCTCCGCGGTGCGACGGCCCAAAACCGCGGCCGCATCCAGATAGAAGCCGGCGTGTTCCCGGGCTTCAGGACGCAGGCCGTTGGATTCTGTTGCGATGGCGGAAACCACAGAGGTTTTCACCGACGCTGTGCTTTCGTAATAGCGATCGAGTTCGTCCAGCGTCCACTGCCAGCCATCTCCCTCGTTCTGGACCAGGACCTGCAGAAGCGCTACGGTCGATGGCTCCTCATTCGCGCGCCGCACTTCGATGGAGCCGCCAAACGGCGGGATATTTGTGAAGTTCGTGTCTTCGGTGAGAAACCGGCCAATCTCGACGTCGGGATTCCGTCCCGGTTGCTGACGACGGAAGAGTTTCATAATCAGACGGTCGCCGAAGATCGCCGACGTATTGCTCTGTTCAGCGCCGCCGACACGCACGGCGAGAGGCTCAGCGCCGCGCTGGTTCGGGAGCGCCGAACCTGGCAGGCCAACCAGACTGCCGCTGCGGGTTCGAAGTTCCACGCCGCCGGCGACAATCTCCAGCAGGGCATCGGGTGCACTTCCCACCAGGCCCTCATGCAGGACGCCGGTCCCTGTTGCCGAACCTGCTGTTGCGACGATTTGGTGCGGCATCGACTCCTGCACGGCTCTGGCGTCGTCTCCAAAGCTGATCGTAAAGCATAGCAGCCAGCTATCCGATTCGCCCTCGAGGTAGTCCACGCAAGCCCAGACCAGCGAAGAACGGCGTTCGTCGAACAGCATCGAGTCAACGATCTGGGCGCGCACGATCGTCCTCGATTTACTTCCGAACCAGCGCTGCTTCTGCAGCCAGGCGGGCAGGATCGCTTCCAGGCGCCGCACGCCATCGCCGGAGAGAATGCTCTGCCAGTCGCCTTCGTGTTCCACATAGAAGGCCTGCTCATTGCCGGTCGTGGGTGCGATTTCAACGGAAGCCATGGACGGCTGGATTTCGAGCCAGAGAAAACCATACGGACCGAGGGTGAGGGAGTACGGCGCTTTGGTGATGGCCGGAAACTCCACGTAGCCCAGCATCTCGACCGGCGTCATGCCCTCCATGCCGGAGAGATCAAGTTGCACGGGCTGTGCGAATCGCGACAGATTCGCGACGCAGAGGACTGTCTCGCCGTCGTACTGGCGAATGTATGCCAGAATCTTCCGATTCGAAGGATCCAGGAATCGCAGCGAACCTCGGCCGAAAACCTGAAACAGCTTCCGCAGCGCGATCATGTTGCGCATCCAGTTCAGCAGTGAGGATGGATCGTCTTGCTGCGCTTCGACGTTGATCGCTTCGTAGCCCCAGACCGGATCCATAATGACCGGGCTGTAGAGTTTCGCTGGATTCGCGCGAGAAAATCCCGCATTGCGATCCGGCGTCCACTGCATCGGAGTGCGAACGCCGTTACGATCGCCGAGATAGATGTTGTCTCCCATGCCGATCTCGTCGCCGTAATAGAGGATCGGGGTCCCGGGAAATGAGAAAAGGATGCTGTTGAGCAGCTCGATGCGCCGCCGGTTGTTGTCGAGCAGCGGAGCGAGGCGGCGCCGAATGCCAATGTTGATGCGCATTCGTGGATCGGCGCTGTAGGCCAGATACATGTAGTCACGTTCGTCGTCGCTGACCATTTCCAGAGTCAGCTCATCGTGATTGCGCAGGAAGAGCCCCCACTGGCAGTTGTCGGGAATGGCCGGCGTCTGCGCCATGATGTCACTGATGGGGAGACGATCTTCCTGGCGCAGTGCCATGTAGATGCGCGGCATCAACGGGAAATGAAACGCCATGTGGCACTCGTCGCCGTCGCCGAAATACGGCCGCACGTCCGTCGGCCACTGGTTGGCCTCGGCCAGCACCATGCGCCCGGCGTAGCTGGCATCGATCGCCGCGCGTATGGCTTTGATCACGGCGTGCGTCTCGGGGAGATTCTCGCAGTTGGTCCCGTCTCGTTCCACGAGGTAAGGAATTGCGTCGATGCGCAGGCCGTCCACGCCCATGTCGAGCCAGTAGCGCATCACGCGGAGCACTTCTTCGAGGACATCGGGGTTGTCGTAATTCAGGTCCGGCTGGTGGGAGAAAAACCGATGCCAGTAGTAGGCCTGCGCGACCGGGTCCCAGGTCCAGTTCGACTTCTCCGTGTCGGTGAAAATGATGCGCGCATCCCGATACTTCTGATCCGTGTCACTCCACACGTAGAAATTGCGCTCGCTGGAGCCCGACGGCGCGTGCCGCGCCCGCTGAAACCAGGGATGCTGGTCCGATGAGTGGTTGATGACCAGTTCGATCATCACCTGCAGACCGCGGTCGTGCGCGGCATGAAGAAAATGCTGAAAATCTTCGAGCGTCCCATAGCTCGGGTGAACGCTCATATAGTCCGAGATATCGTAGCCATCATCGCGCATAGGCGATGGAAAAAACGGCAGTAGCCAAAGGCAGGTCACGCCCAGATTCTGGAGATAATCCAGCTTCTGCATCAGGCCCTGAAAGTCGCCGAGGCCATCATTATTGCTGTCGTAAAACGCTTTGACGTGGACCTCGTAAATGACCGCGTCCTTGTACCAAAGCGGATCGGCGACGCTGCCCGGCTTGCGAACGATGACCTTCGTATCCGGCATGGAATCCCGTGCGCTCACTGGTAGTAGTCGAAGTCCTTTTCGGAACGTACCTTCCGCAAAACTCGGAAGATGTGCGCCGGGATCTTCCCCGGATCGAGCTCGATATAGTTTCTGGCTCCCTGCCACAGATAGCGGGCACCGGTCAGTTCATCCAGAACCTGAAAGCTCTCGTCGGCCCGCAGTCCCAGCCGATCGAGATGCAGATGGACCCAACCCGATTGCCTGTGAAAGAAGTCGAGGTTCACGATTGTAAGGACGATGTTGCCGTCATCCGCGCTCGACTTGCTGTAAGCAATGAGATACGGATTGTCCGTCGGGTGAAAATGCAAATTATGGCTGGCGTGCAGCGCGGGATTCTCGCGGCGGGCTCGGTTGATATTGGCCATAATGCCGGCGATGCTGTGGGGCGCGTCCAGATCCCAGTGGCGAATCTCATACTTCTCTGAGTTGAGGTATTCCTCGCTGCCCGGCCGCAGCGGCTTGTTTTCGAGCAGCTCGTACGCAGGGCCGTAGACGCCGTAGTTGGGTCCGAGTGTGGCCGCAAGAGCGATGCGGCTAATAAACGCCGGGCGTCCGCCGATCTGCAGCGTCTCGTGGAGAATGTCGGGCGTGTTCGGCCACAGGTTGGGGCGCATGTACTCGCGGACCCTGGTTTGTGTCAGCTCAGTGAAATACTCGGTCAGCTCCTGCTTTGTGTTGCGCCACGTGAAGTACGTGTAGGACTGCGAGAATCCGAGCCTGGCGAGTCTCTGCATCACGCGCGGCCGGGTAAAGGCCTCGGCGAGAAACAGCGCGTCGGGATACTCGCGCTTCAGCTCCGCAATGCACCACTCCCAGAAGGGAAAAGCTTTGGTGTGCGGATTATCGACCCGAAAGATGCGCACGCCCTGCTCAAGCCAGAACAGGAATACATCACGAAGCGCATCCCACAAGGCCTGCCAGTCGCTGCTCTCGAAGTCGAGCGGATAAATATCCTGGTATTTCTTCGGCGGGTTTTCCGCGTACTGGATCGTCCCGTCGGCGCGATGCCTGAACCAAGCCGGATGCTCGGTAACCCAGGGATGATCCGGCGAGCACTGAAAAGCGATATCCAACGCGAGCTCGATTCCCTTGTCCGCTGCAGCCAGCAGCAGGTGGCGGAAGTCCTGCAGCGTGCCGAGCTCCGGATGGATCGCGGTATGACCGCCCTCTTTCGCGCCGATGGCCCAGGGGCTGCCTGAGTCGTCGAGTTCGGCCGCCGTCGAGTTGTTTTTGCCTTTGCGAAAACTCTGCCCGATGGGATGAATCGGCGGCAGGTAGAGAACGTCGAATCCCAGGCGCGCAATGTAGTCGAGTCGCGCTTCACAGTCCTTAAAAGTACCGTGCCCGCCTGGTTCCATTGCGGTCGAGCGAGGGAAAATCTCATACCAGGCGGAGTAGCGTGCCTTCTCACGGTCGACGGTCACGCGCAGTTCACGCTCGTAGCGCGACTCCATCGCCGGATCGAGATGCGCAGCCATCGTGGTTGCGAGAGCGGGATCGAGAGCGGCTGTCTGGGCCACATCCACGTCGTCGGTACTCCGCAACTGGGTTGCCCAGCGGCGCAGCTCGCCAGCATCGTCGCGCCCGGCGCGCTCGGCGGCCTCCTCCACCAGCTGTGCGCCGTTGAGCAGGTCGACGCGTATGTCCTGGCCGGCCGCGATGCGTTTCTCCAGATCGCTGCGCCAGGTATCGAAGTGATCGATCCAGCCGGCGACCGTGTACACATACTCGCCCATCCGCGCTACCGGGAATTCCGCACGCCAGCGGTCGTTGCCCACTGGCCGCATCGGGACCATGCTCCACGCCGGCAGTTCGTCAAAGCGAAACAGCAGGCGCGCTGCGACGTGATCGTGCCCATCGGCAAACACGTCTGCCTCCACTGCCACTGAGTCGCCGACAATGCGCTTGATGGGATAACGGCCCGCGTCGATCTCGGGCTCGACGCTCTCGATGACGACGCGTTTCCGTCCATCCGCGGGCTTCTGCATGGCTCCGATTGGCTCTCCTGCGGGCAGCGGCCCCGCGCACAGCAATTGAGGACTCTCGCGCGTGTCAGCTAGCGAAATTATACGAAGACAAAAGGAAAATCCCGCTTATGGGATTGGATATGCAACGAGTTAGGTTGCCGCGGAAGGTACCGCTGCGACGGCCTAGTTGTCCGGCAGGATATTCGATTCTTCCGATGCGCGCAGCCGCACCAGCCGATCGACGGTGTACGGCGCACGCTGCGTCGCCGCGTGATAATGGCGCACCTGCAGCTCGCCGAGCAGGCCGATGGCCAACAGCTGGATTCCGGCCAGAATCATGACCGCAGCCACCACGAAGAGTGGCCCGTGCTCGTCCATCACATGCTGATGGGTAATAACCTTCAATGCGAGCAGAAACATCGAAAGACCGCTTCCGCCCACAATCCCCAGAGCGCCAAAGAGCCCGAAAAAGTGCAGGGGGCGCGTCATATATTTCAGAAGGAATCGGATCGTCATCAGGTCGAAGAAGACCCTGAAGGTGCGGCTGATTCCGTAGTGCGATTTCCCGTCGGCGCGGTTGACGTTGGTGATGGGCACTTCGCAGATGCTCGCTCCATACCACGAGGCCAGCGCCGGAATGAAGCGGTGCATCTCGCCGTAGAGCGGGATATTGTGGATCACTTCGCGCCGGTACGCCTTGAAGGTCGTGCCGAAATCGTGGATATCCACTCCGGAAAGCTTCGCCATCAGCCAGTTCGCGCAGCGGGAGGGGATGCGCCGCATCACAAAATTGTCGATGCGCTCTTTACGCCANNGCGGGATCGTGCTGCAGATCGCCATCCATCGCCAGGATGAACTCGCCCTCGGCATGATCGAAGCCCGCGGCCAGGGCTGAAGTCTGACCGAAATTGCGGCGCAGCTTCACCACCAGAACTCGGCTGTCGACGGCAGCAATTTCTTCCAGCAGTCGGCAGGTGCGATCGTTCGAGCCGTCATCGACAAACACCAGCTCAAACGATTCGCCGACGTGCTCCATGACGTCCTTGAGGCGGTCATAGAGCGCGGTTACGCTGTCTTCTTCGTTATGAAACGGGACGACGATGGAGTATTTCGGCATGAAAGTTAATTATAGTCGTTTCGATGCTCGAAACTCCTGACTCGGCTCACGGTAATGGGTCTGTTTCTTATGACTGTTTCAACAGGTCCATGGTGATCCGAGCCGCCTCTTCGCAAGCCGCGCGGTCCACATCGCGGTGAGTCACGAAGCGGATGCTGCTCCCGTACATTGAGCTGGCGAGGATTCCCCGCCTTTTGAGCTTCGCGGCAAACGCATCGGCGTTTCCATCGGGCACGCGGAAGATCACGATGTTCGTCTGCACGGTTCTCAGGTCGATCGCGGCTGGCGTTTGAGCGACACTCTCTGCCAGCAGGCGAGCGTTGGCGTGATCTGCCTGCAACTGCTTCGGCCCTTCCTCAAGCGCAATTAGCCCAGCTGCGGCCAAAATGCCCGCCTGACGCATGCCGCCGCCCAGCGCTTTGCGGATCAACCGCGCGCGATCCATCTGGTCGTATGTGCCCACCAGCATCGACCCCACGGGCGCGCCGAGCCCCTTGGACAAACAGAACATCACCGTCGAGAAGCCACGAGTCAGTTCGCGCACTCCAATGCCAAGCGCCACCGAAGCGTTGAAAATCCGCGCTCCATCGAGATGAACCGGCAGGCCGCGCTCCTTTGCGCCGGCGAGAATCTCCTCCATCACCGCGAGAGGCGTGACTGTGCCGCCCGCCATGTTGTGCGTGTTCTCGAGCGCGATCAGGCCCGTGGGCGCGCGATGATAGTGCTTGCCGGTGATGTGCGGCTCGATGGCACTCCAGGTGAGAATGCCCCGCTCCCCCGGGATCGTGCGCAATTGGCATCCGGAAAACGCCGCGGCCATCGCGATCTCCCATTCCACGATGTGCGAGCGTGCCTCGCAGATCACTTCCTGGCCGTG
>PMAM01000169.1:0-5304 GCA_003152595.1 Acidobacterium sp. | reverse complement strand
CGGGCGTGGGTTTGGTGACGGTGTCGCTGCGGAGGTCGATATAGGTGACCGGCGTATGGGTGGAGGTGTTTTGCTCGGCAAGGACGGCCGTGTCAGAAGACATGATTCCCCTCGACAACTTCGACTCAGTATGACTATGCAACTGCGGGCTCAGCCAGGAATCGCTCGAACACTTCGTTCGAGAGCAAGCGGCCGCGCGCCGTCAGCGCGACGCGATCGCCGTCCAAAAAGGTGACCAGGCCTTCGTCTTCCAGTTCGCCAATCGTCGCAAGAAATTCACGCACTGCGGATGCCGAGAACTCCTGACGCAGCCCGCCCAGACTGACACCCTCATTCAAACGCAGTCCGAGGAACCACGCTTCTTCCATTTCTTCCTCGCGGTCGAGGCGGCGCGGTGCTTCCCATCCCGAGTCCTTCAGATAACCGTCCAGGTCGTCCGCCGCCGCAAATCGGAGCGTGGCGCCGGCGTGAGTCCGCAGCATCGAGTGGGCATCGAGCCCAAAGCCGAGATAAGGCTGGCGGCGCCAGTACTTCAGGTTGTGCCGCGACTCGCAGCCGTTGCGCGCAAAGTTCGAAATCTCATATTGCGCCAGACCGTGGCCGGCGAGATACCCGATCGCCTCTGTGTACAGTTCCGCAATCAAATCGTCGCCCGGGACTTCCTTTGCGCGATAGCGGCCGCCATGGATGAGCAGTTCGCGGCCCAGACGCGATTCGTCATCGACCTCCAGCATGTAGATGCTCGCGTGATCGACTCCGGACTCTGCAAGAACATGCAGCGAGTCGTACCAGGAGTCGAGCGTCTGGCCCGGCAATCCGGCAATCAGATCGACACTCACGTCCGAAATGCCCGCGGCCTGGACACGGCGGATATCCTCAAGTGCGGTCGCGCGATCGTGCAGACGGCCGATGGCCTTCGCTTCACCATCCACGAAGGACTGCACCCCGAAGCTCACGCGCGTCACACCGCATTCAGCCAAAGCATCGAGCACTGCCGGCTCGATCTGTCCAGGCGCGCACTCGACGGTGATCTCGGCCGTCGGCAGCACGGCAAACTCACGGCGCAGCGCAACGAAGAGTCCGCGCAGCAGGGCCGGCGACAGCAGCGAGGGCGTGCCACCGCCCAGGTAGATGCTGTCGACCGCCTGCGGCAGCCGAGCGCCCCAATGCTTTGCGCAGGCGCGGATGCGGCTGAGGTCCTTCTCGATGCAGGAAATGTAGCGATCGTGATAACTTGCCGGAAAAACTCCTGAAGAAAAATTGCAGTACGTGCATTTGGAACGGCAAAACGGAACGGAGAGATAAATCCCAAGCATTTCCATATGTCTCTATTGTCCCACCGCGATCATGGATCGCCTATAGAGTGACGACTGCGTCATCTTGACAAGTGGCTTGGAGTGTACCGCAACAATTCGCCGCAGGATGCGTTCACTTCATGCAGAGACGATCCGGAGCAAGAGGGGCCGGAGGAGAGGTTCACAACTTCGAGAGCAGTTCGAAGCGAACCCGAGGAGGTCTCGTATGAAAAGCATTCTTCGCGCACTTGCACTCACCGGTATTCTTGGCTTCGGCGCCGCCGGCGCGCTGGCTCAGACACGGGTCTTCGTCGGTGTCGGTGCCCCCGTCGTTGCCGCCGTTCCACCGTGCCCAGGCGTCGGGTACGTGTGGACCCCGGGCTACTACTCCGGCGCAGTCTTCATCCCTGGCCGCTGGGCCTATCGCGGCTTCGATCGCGATCGTGGGGTTGTGCGTGATTTCCATCGCGATGCCCATCGCGACTTCCGCTACGACCGCGACTCCCGCGGCCGCCGGTAAGCCAACAGGATGAGGGCCGCGTCCCCAAAAACCGGCCCATGCGCACCCGTCGAAGCTCCCCGCTTCCGGGTGCGTGCCGTTTTCAGCCTGCGAAAACCCCGCGTCGTCCTTACGATTTCCGCGTATCGCTGGAGGGGAACAACGGCCTCCCCTTCTGCGTATTCTCTCCCTGAAACCTTGCGGAGGCACCATGGCCGGACTCCTCGGCGTCGCAATCTACTTCCTGCCCTCGCTCGTCGCAGCGGCGCGCCAGACGCACAATGTTACGGGCATTTTTCTGCTGAACCTCTTTCTGGGCTGGACCGGGATCGGCTGGATCATTGCACTGCTGCTGGCCATCTGCTCCAGTCCCCGCTACTACCACCCCTGCTGGTATTACCCGCCGCCACCCCGCCGCTGGTATTAGGCACCGTGGTGCGCGACTGATTGCGGCGCCTTCTAAAGGGTTTATCCTCCAGGAATACAGCGGGAGACCCCGCAACATTTTGCGGCGTCTAACGTTAGTAGAAGTAGCCACCCGCCCAGTCAGCGAGAGGAACTGGAAAAGGGGGGCGTTCAGATCGAAACGACAGAAAATGAGAGCGATCTGAAGGAGGTTTGGATCATGCGCGGTCTGCGCTACGCTTTGTTCCTTGGATTGCTGGCCCTGCCCCTCGCACTGGCGAAGCCGGCTCAGGCCCAGGTGGCAGTTGGAATCGGAATCGGCCCGGACGTGGGCTATCCGGGTTACTACGACGTCGGTGGCCCGCCGAACTGTGAATGGGGCTACTACTCCTATTCCCCCTATGCCTGCGCGCCATACGGCTACTGGGGTCCTGACTGGTTCGCCGGCGGGGTCTTCATCGGCGCCGGCCCCTGGTATAACGGCTGGTATGGCCGTCCGTGGGGTGGGGGCTATGGCCACATCGGCTACTACGGGGGCTGGGGACGCGGCGGGTACGGCTATCGCGGCGGCTATGGATACGGCGGTTCTAACGGATACCGTGGCGGCTACGCAGGGCGCGGTTACGCCGGTGCCTACCACGGCCCGTACACCAATGGTTTTCGTGGCGGAGCCGGAGCGGGGGCCTATCGCGGGTCCGCTGGCGGGTTCCGCGGTGCCAATCCGGGCGGCTTTCGTGGCGGTGCGGGCGGCGGCTTCCGTGGTGGAGCTGCGGGCGGATTCCACGGTGGCGGTGGTGGATTTCATGGTGGCGGAGGCGGCGGCTCCCACGGCGGTGGTGGTCACCGGTAATTCCTTCCTGCCCAACACTTAAAGGCCTGCTCTTCGGAGTGGGCCTTCGTGTTTTTGCTCGCCCCTCGCGGCCTAAACCGGCTGTCTCGGAAAATCCCCTCGGGCCAGCGCCATCGCCATTGAGGCGATCCGCTCCGCTGCGTCCGGATGCGCCAGCGTTCGGGCGTTCTCGGACATCCGGCGCAACTCATCCGGCGCGGCCAGCAGATCGCTGAGCGTTCCTTCCAGCTGCTCCGCTGTCAGATCGGGCTCGAGCAGCACGTGCGCTGCCCCGGCCTCTGCCATCACCTCGGCGTTCTTTCTCTGATGATCGTCGGCCGCAGTCGGCAGCGGGACCAGCACCGCGGGCTTTCCAGCCGCAGCCAGTTCGGCGACCGTCGACGCCCCGCTACGAGCCAAAACCAGATCGGCAGCTTCAAACCGGCGCGGCATGTCGTCGAGAAAGGGCNNCTGGTGAAGAATGGTCAGCCTGGGAACCCTGCTCAGGAGCGAGCTGGCGATCTTCGGCATCAGCGCATTCAGCGCACGCGCTCCCTGGCTCCCGCCGAATACCAGCAGATGCGGCGCGGCTCCTGCCGCCCGTGCAGCGAGGTGAAAAAACTCGCTCCGGACAGGGATCCCGGTCACATGCGCGTTGCGAAAATATCGCGCGGCAGGCTCGAAATTCACCGCGCCCGCCTTTACCCGGCCCCCGATCAGGCGATTCGCCAGGCCCGGCACGGCGTTGGGCTCAAAGGCCAGCGTCGGGATCCCGAGCAGAATCGCCGCGCCCATCACCGGGCCCGATGCGTAGCCACCGACCCCGATCACCACATCCGGCCGGAATCGCCGCAGAAGACGTCCGCATTGCAGCAATCCCAGCGGCAGGTCGATGAGGGTCAGGAGACGCGTCGCCAGCGAGACTCGATTCAGCTGGCCCACGCGGATCAACTCCAGCCGATAGCCCGCCTGCGGCACCAGCCGCGACTCCAGCCCACGCGCCGTTCCCACAAAGAGGATCTCCGTTCCGTAGCGCGTCCTGAGCTCATCGGCAATGGCAAGGGCGGGGATAATGTGGCCGCCCGTGCCGCCGCCGGCGATCAGGATGCGCGCGGGTCGGCTCTCTGTTGACGGCGTTTCCTGCAACCTGTTCCTTCAGTCCACTTCCCGGGTAACGTTCAGCAGCACACCCACCAGAACCAGCATGATGAAGAGCGACGTTCCGCCGTAGGAGACAAACGGCAGCGTGATGCCTTTGGTGGGCACCAGCGCCAGCACCACACTGATGTTGAAGAAGGCCTGGATCAGGATTGTCGCCGTGATGCCAAAAGCCACGAAGCGCGCGAATGGATCCCTCGAAAGAATCGCCGCACGCATCCCGCGCCATCCGATAAAGACAAATAGTCCCACCACGATCAGCGCGCCGATCAGCCCCAGCTCCTCGGCGACGTTCGCGAAAATATAATCCGTGTGCGGCTCCGGCAGGTAGAAGAGCTTTTGCCGACCGTCCATGTAACCCACGCCGCGGAATCCGCCCGAGCCCACCGCAATCAGCGACTGGATGATGTGGAAGCCCTTACCCAGAGGATCGGACTCAGGATTCACGAAGGCGAGCATGCGATCGCGACGCCATTTGACCGCGAAGAGCATGAAATACAGCACCGGCGCGGCCAAGCCCGCCGCGTAGCCCAGATACTTCGGGTGCATCCCGGCCAGCCATAGCATCAGCGCGGTGACGCCCGCGCACACCAGCGCTGTTCCCAGGTCCGGCTCCTTGAGGATGAGCGCGATAAAGATCAGGCTTGGCAGCGCCGCAGGAATCAATGTGCCGCGCCAGTCGTCCATCAGATGCATGCGGTTCTGCAGAAACCATGCAAGGAACAGGACCAGGGCCGGCTTCGCAATTTCTGAAGGCTGAAAAGAAAGAATGCCGAAGCGAATCCAGCGATGGGTATTGTGCGAGTCGTGCATGAAGAATGCAGCGAGCAGCAGGATGATGGTGAAGCCAACCGCCGGAAACACGACCGTCGGCTTGTTGTACTTGCTGTAAGGCACCTGCATGAGCAGCGTCATCGCCAGCAGCCCGAAGACCGCCCACAGCGACTGGCGAACCACAAAGTAGTACGGCGACCCGAAGCGCTCCCCGGACATCACCGCTGAGGCGCTGAAGACCATCGCGAGGCCGATCACGACCAGCACGATTGCCGCAAAGTACAGCCACTTGGCGACGCCGACCCGTTTCGCCGTAAGACTCGTTTCTGTTCTATGTTGCCGTC
>PMAM01000224.1:4996-30004 GCA_003152595.1 Acidobacterium sp. | reverse complement strand
GCGCTCCCACAGCGACCTGGGCACGGCCTCGAGGACCTCGTCGGGGACGAGCCCGACCACCTCGCAGCGCACCACGTGCGCGCCCGGGGGCAGCGCAGCCTCGATCCGCTGGTACACGACGTGCGGGGGCTCGGCGACGGGGTCCACAAGATTGCAGCTCACCTGGGTGGCACCCGCGACCTGGAACCCGAGGGCACGCACGTGCTTGGTGCGGACCGACGCCGCGACGCGCTGGGTCGCCTCGAGGCTCGCGCCCTGCACCCAGGCGTTCCAGGCGACCAGGGGCAGCCTCGCCCCGACCGCGGTCGCCCCTGCGGTGCGGTGCGGGTTTGCGGGCCCGACGTCCGGCGCGAGGTCTTCGAAGGCGTGTCGCCGCAGCTCGGGCAAGGACCGAGACGTGCCGTCTGGAAGTGGCCCGAACCGGAAGGCGGGGATCCCGAGCGAGCCGAGCTGGGCCAGTGTGGCCTCTCGGGCGGCGACCGCGGCGTCGAGCGAGTCACCGGACAGAGGCGCGAAGGGCACCACGTCGAGCGCGCCCAGGCGGGGATGGACCCCCCGGTGGGACTGCAGATCGATCAGGTCACGTGCGACCCTGGCGAGCTCGAGGACGCGCGCGACGAGCGGCGCTGGCTCGGACGCCAAGGTGAGCACGCTTCGGTGGTGGTCGGCGTCAAGGTGCAGGTCCAAGAACGCGTCGCCGGCGGCCGTTCGGAAGGCATCGAGCACCGCTTGGTCTCGACCCTCGCTGAGATTGGCGGCGCACACGAGTGCGCCGGGGCCCTCAGTGCTCAGCGTGCAGCGTCGTGAGCGATCCCCGACGCCGAGTGCGCAGGATGCGACGGCGCTCGCGCTCGGACTTGCCGCCCCACACCCCGTGGTCGATGTGGTTCTGGAGCGCGTACTCGAGGCACTCGGATGACACCTCGCACGTCGCGCAGATCTTCTGCGCCCTGATCACGCCGAGGCCGTCGCTGGGAAAGAACGTCTCCGGCGGAACCTCTCGGCACTTGCCGTCTGCCATCCACTCGGTGCTCATTGGTCCCCTCCTTGAACGCCACCAATACACTTGCATAGGTAGGGTTCTCCGGCAAGCCCACCCACGTGCAATGTTTCACATAAATTCGGTGCCGACGCAACCGGGGATTGCCGGGGTGCTGCGGCCAGCGGATACGTGCCCATCAATCTCCTCCTACCCTTCTTCTACCCCCACAAGGAGCCCACATGACCCAGGCCCATGACGAAGTCGTCGAGCCCTTCGAGCCCGTCGGGCACGTCCGCATCGTCTATCTCGGGCCCGTCGCGCCGCACTGGGAAATCCAGAGCGACTGGGGCAACGAAGAGACGATCCAGTCCTTCGCCGACCGTGCCAACGCCCGCCTCGTGCTGCTCCCGCCCCACGACCCGCAGTTCCGAAGGAACCGCGAGCGCGTCGCCAGGGACGCCGAACGCGAGCAGTTGGCACTCGAGTGGGACCTTGGCTTCGACGAAGAGTCGCCCGAGCAACAGGGCTAGTCCTTCCCCGGACCGTCGAGGGTCGGCAGGGACGTCCGCGCCAGCCAGAGCCCCGGTGCGACGATCTCTGCGGGGGTCGGGAGGTTCGCTGCGCTGTCGGCCAGCCGCGCCAGGGCGTCGAAGCCGTCGCGCTCGATGACGCCGGCGATGAAGGCGACGCCAAGGTCGACCCTCTCCCTCGAGAGGTCCACGCCGAACATCGCCGCCGCCGCCTCTGCGCCCTTGCTGTCGCCCGTGCGGTGGCGGTGCCAGGCCTCGGCGAGCTGGCCGGCGTCGCCGAGCACCCTGGCCGCGACGAGCTTCGCCACCTCGTCGACGTAGGCGCCGAGGGCGGTTACAGCCGCGTTGAGCGCGTCGTGGGCGCGACCCCCCTCGGGCAGCTCACTGCCCCAGAGTCCCTCGACGAAGGCCTCGGGGTCCCCCAGGAGTCGCGAGAGGTCCTCCACGCCGTCGGCCTCACCGAGCCGGTCGAGCAGCGACTTCTGCATGGACATCTGGGCGGCTGTCGCGTCGTCGAGCAGCTCCTCGACGTGCGCGGCGATCGAGGGCCGCGAGTACACGGCACGCATCGTGAGCTCCCTCGCGACGGTGAAGGCGGCGACCGCGTCGTGGTCGAGGCTCCAGTCCTCGGCGAACTGCTCGAGGTTCCGCACGACGATCAGGGCGCGGGTTGCCTCGGGCCACGGGAGCGGGAACGCCGAGCTGCCGAGCGCACGCTCGGCGAGGTGGCCCGCTGTCGAACCGACCTGGAGCCCGAGGAACATGGGTCCCATCGATGAGGCGAACTTCGCGAGCATCGCGGTCGCGGCGTCGACCTGCTCGTCGTCGAGCGCGCTGACGGCACCCGGCGGGGCTGACGCCGCCGCGACGAGGGGCTCGAGCCTCGGGCGCCACGACGACAGCGCCGCGACGGCCCAGGTCGCACGGGTGACTGGCTCGACGACCGCGTCGACGGCGTCGCCGGTGACCTCCGCGACGTGCAGCGACACGACGCGCGCGAGCTCCTCGAGCTTGATGCGAGCCACGGGATCGGGGTTGAAGGCCTCGTGTTCGTCGGCGACGACGCTCACCGCGAGCGCCCGAGCGGCATCGAACCAGGCGGCGGCGGGGGAGCCACCCATCGCCTTCAGGAGGTCGCCGAGCAGCCCCTCGAACCCGTTGGACGGGCCGGTCATGGGGTGGAGCCTACGGGGAGGCGGCGAGCGTCACGGTCACGTTGCGGACGTGACCGTGGTGCACGACGGTGAGGACGACCGGGAGTCCCGCTGAGCTCGTGTAGAGGATCGAGCCGATGTCCGCCATGGTGCGCACCGGCATCGAGTTGATGGCGATGATCGTGTCGCCCGGGCGGATGGCCCCCCATGAGGCGCCCCTGTAGGCCACCGCAACGACGCGCGTGCCGCCCGACGGCGCCACGGAGCCTTCGAGCTGGAGCCAGCCGTGGTCGCCGGTGTTGCCGAGCACGATCCGCTGGGCGAGCAGCTCGAGGAACGTCGCCGAGACGAAGGCGTGCGCACCGAGCGCGGGGACCGAGACGGCGACCGCGCGACCCTGGCCGTTGAGCACGACGGTGCCGGCGATGTCGCCGATCAACGATGTGCCCGAGGTCATGGCGATCTGTGAGTTCCCGATGGTCGTCGGGGTCTCCGCCGAGGCGAGGTAGGCGGCGGCGTACTCGAACTGCATGGGCGTGACCACGCCCCTGACCGCGGCGAGCGCGGTCAGCGTGAGCGGCGCGCCACCGGTCGACACCGCGGGGGCGAGCGACGACGTGGGGGTGATCGGCTCGGAGTCATGCAGCCGCAGCACGGTCACACCGAGCAGCGGATCGGACCCCACGACGCTGAGCGGCATCGTGTGCTCGCCTTCGCGGACGCCGACGACCGAGGCGCCGGCCGGGATGGGTGTCGAGGTGACGGCCAGGTCGCCGGGCGGCAGGACGAGCGCGGTGGCGGTGCCGAGGTGCTCGCCCTCGTAGATCACGAGGGCGAGGAGCGAGTTCGCGGCCGGGCCGTCCGGCGAGGGCACCGCCGAGAGCGATGTGACGATGCGGGGCCCGACCGATGCGCCTGCGGGCTGCGTGGCGCTCGGCGCGGCGAGGAACACGCCGCCGGCGAGGAGCAGCGCCGAGGCCGCGGTGCCCACGAGCACCTGGAATCTGCGGGACCCGATCTTCCGAGCAGGCGGCATGGCCGCCCTCTCGAAGGAGCCCGGCAGCTCGGAGGGGTGGATCCACGGGCGCTCGGAGGGCACCGGGGCACCCATCGACCGATGGCTGCCGCGCATCTCGAGGAAGTAGCGGAGGCGCCGGAACACCCGCACAAGGGTAGCGAGGCAGACCGGGCAAAGGTCGTCGCCTCTACGATCTGGGCGTGGCGCCCACCCTCGCGATCGACGTAGGCACGTCCATGACGAGGGTCGCGACCGAGTCGGCGGGGCTGGTCTTCGCCGAACCGACCGTCGTCGCCATCGACACCCGCGACGGCTCGGTCGTGGCGCTCGGCCATGAGGCGGTCGAGCTCGTCGGTCGGACCCCCAGGCACGTCGTCGCGTTCCGACCGATGCACAAGGGCGCAACAACGGACTTCGACGTGGCGGCGCGACTGCTGCACGGCGTTCTCGACCGCTGCGGCGTGGGCCGGTTCTCGCGCCCCCGGGTGCTGCTCACGGTGCCGGCCGCTGCCACGGCGATCGAGCGCCGTGCGCTGCGACAGGCCGCCCGCCGAGCCGGCGCGGCCCACGCGCATCTCCTCGAGGCGCCGATCGCCGCGGCGATCGGGATGGGGCTGCCCATCCATGACCCGGTGGCAAGCTCGGTCGCGGTCATGGGGGCCGGTACCACCGAGGTCGCCGTCATCTCGCTCGGCGGCATCGTCTCGCTGGCCTCGATCCGCGTCGGTGGGGACGACCTTGACCTCGACATCTCGGCGTGGGTTCGCCAGCACGCCGACGCAGTGATCACAGGGGCGACTGCCGAGGCGCTCAAGATGTCCGTCGGGACGGCGTCCGAGCACGCTCGCCCTCGGCAGGCCGAGGTGCCCGCGCGCCGAACGACCGACGGCGCGCCCTTCACCCTGGTCGTCTCGGGCGACGACGTGCACCACGCGATCGCAGACCACGTGTTGCAGATCGTGCGCGCCTCGTCGGACTGCCTCGCCGACGCGCCGCCCGACCTCGCACAGGACGTGCTGGTGCACGGCATGCACGTCGTCGGCGGGGGTTCGATGCTCGACGGGATCGTCGAGCGGCTGTGCGAGCGCACCGAGGTGCCGGTGCACTCGGGCGAGGCCTCCGCAGAGGCCGTCGTGCTCGGCGCGGGACGGTGCCTCGAGGACCTCGGCCGGCTCTCGCAGCTGTTCGCGTCCGCAGAGCGCTAGTCGTCCGTACCCTCGCGCGCAGCGTCGCGGAGCGCCGTTGCAGGTCGGCTTCGAGCGCCTCGAGCGCGCCGGCGTCGATCAGCTCGCGCAGCTCCTCCTGGCCGAGCAGCTCGCGCAGCAGCTCGCGGTCGAGCGAGAGCGCGGCCGCGCGGCGCTCCGCGTTCGGCGCATCCCCCTCGTACATGTAGGTGGCGACGTAGTCGAAGAGCAGCGAGGAGGCAAACGGCGAGGCGGTCGGCGTCTCGACCTCGACCAGCGAGATCTCGCGGCGGCCGAGCGCCCGCAGCAGCGACTCGAGCCCGGGGAGGTCGAGCACGTCGCGCATGCACTCGCGATAGGTCTCGAGGATCAGGGGGAAGTCGGGGTAGCGGCGGGCGACCTCGAGCAGCGTCTGCGACTTCAGGCGCTGCTGCCAGAGCGGCGTGCGCCTGCCGGGGTAGGCGCGCGGGATCAGCAGCGCGCGCGCAGCGTTCTCGCGGAAGCGCGCGCCGAACAGCGCCGAGGCGCCGAGCTCGGCGACGACGAGCTCCTCGAGCTCCTCGGGCTCGGGCAGCACGAGCTCCGCCGCGGGCGGCTCGTCGGTGTCGGGCAGGTGGACGATGATCCCGTCGTCGGACCAGATCGCGTCGGACTCGAGGCCGTAGCGCTCGCGGATGCGCGCCGACAGCGCGAGCCCCCAGGCGGCGTGGATGCGCCCGCCGAAGGGCGAGAGCACGCACAGCCGCCAGTCGCCGATCTCATCGCGGAAGCGCTCGATCACGATCGTGCGGTCGGATGGGACGACACCGGTCGCGGCCTGCTGCTCGTGGAGGTACTCGAGCAGGTTCGAGGCGGCCAGCGCGTCGAGGTCGTAGTCGCGCTCGAGCACCTCGGCGGACTGCTCGAGCGCCCAGCGCGAGAACGCCCCGATCGCCTCGCCGAGCTCCTTGGGGCGCCCGACCGAGTCCCCGCGCCAGAACGGCACCGCCCCCGGCGCCCCCGGCGCCGGCGTGACGATCACGCGGTCACGTCCGATCTCCTCGATCCGCCAGGCCGTCGCGCCGAGCAGGAAGGTCTGCCCGGGGCGCGCCTCGTAGACCATCTCCTCGTCGAGCTCGCCGACGCGGCGCCCGTCCGGGAGCGTCACCGCATAGAGGCCGCGGTCGGGGATCGTGCCGGCGTTGACGATCGCGAGCTTCTGCGCGCCCTTGCGGGCGCGGATCGTGCCGGCAAGGCGGTCCCAGCTGATCCGCGGGCGAAGCTCGGCGAACTCGCTCGAGGGGTAGCGGCCGTCGAGCATGTCGAGCACGTGCTCGAGCAGCTCGCGGCGCAGCTCGCTGTAGGAGTGGGTGCGCGTGACGAGCGCGTAGAGCTCGTCGACGTCGACCGAGTCGGCGCTGGCGGCGATCGCGACGATCTGCTGGGCGAGCACGTCGAGCGCGTTGCGCGGCACGACCGTCGGCTCGATCGCGCCCTCGCGCATCTGGCGCACGACGACCGCGCACTCGAGCAGGTCGGCGCGGAACTTGGGGAAGATCCGGCCCTTGCTGGTGGCGCCGACGCCATGCCCGGAGCGCCCGATGCGCTGCAGCCCGCGCGCCACCGACTTCGGCGACTCGACCTGGATGACGAGGTCGACGGCGCCCATGTCGATGCCGAGCTCGAGCGAGGAGGTCGCGACGACGGCTCGGATCCTGCCCTTCTTAAGTTGGTCTTCTATCTCGGCGCGCTGCGCTGCGGCAAGGGAGCCGTGATGGGCGCGGGCGAGAGGTTCCTGCGCAAGATCGTTGATGAGGCTGGCGAGCCGTTCCGCGGTGCGGCGGTTATTGACGAAGATCAGCGTGGACTGGCGGCGGCGGATGATGGCGAGCAGGCGCGGCGGAATGGTGGTCCAGATCGAAGCGCGCTTCGCCGGCGAATCGGGCGGGAGAGCGGCATCGGGTTCCGGCGCCTTCATATCCTCGACCGGAACTTCCACTTTGAGATGGAGTTGTTTCGGTCCTGAGGCGTTGATAATCGTTACTGGGCGAGCCGTCATCGTACCGGCGTGATCTGTTGAAGTCTCACTTCCCCCCAGGAAACGCGCGACTTCTTCAAGAGGTCGCTGGGTGGCGGAGAGGCCGATGCGCTGGACACGTTTGGCGCAGATCGCTTCGAGACGCTCGAGAGTCAGGGCCAGGTGCGCTCCCCGCTTGGTCGGAACCAGCGCGTGGATTTCGTCGACGATCACGGTGTCGACGATGCGGAGAGCGGAGGCGGATTCGGAGGTCAGCAGCAGGTAGAGCGATTCGGGGGTCGTGATGAGAATATCGGCGGGATGGCGGCGAAAGCGGGCGCGCTCTGTCTGGGGTGTGTCGCCGGTGCGGATGGCGATTTCCGGGAGGTGAAAGGGCACGCCGGCGCTGCGGGCCAGCGGCGCGATCTGCTGCAGCGGTGTTTGCAGGTTGCGTTCGACATCCACCGCCAGGGCTTTCAGAGGACTGATATAGATCACGCGGCAAGCGGGTTCGGCGGGATCCGGTTCCGATGCGGGCTCGTGCAGCATCAGGCGGTCGAGGCACCACAGGAAGGCGGTCAGCGTCTTGCCCGAGCCGGTGGGAGCCAGGATCAGCGTGCTCTCCCCGCGTGCGATAGCCGGCCAGCCGAGGCGCTGCGGCGCGGTGGGTTCGCCGAGAGCAGAACGGAACCAGTCGCGCGTGATGGGATGGAAGAGAGCGAGTGGATCCATGCCTGAGGTGAGGATACTGCGGAGGTGCTGGGGGGCGGGAAACGAGCGGAGCGAAAAGTCAGAAACGAGGGAAAACCGAGCGTGAAGACGAGCTAAGGGCGAGCGGCTCTGCTACCGAATCGGTTTGTACCACACCGTTTTGGGCGTGAGCATCGTCTGCCAGTGGGAGTCCATACGGGGCTGCTCGCTGAGGCCGAGGAAGAGAATGCCGTCGGGCGGCAGCGCGCGGTGGATCGTGAGCAAAACCTGGCGGCGCGTGTCCTGATTGAAATAGATCATCACATTGCGGAGGAAGATGACATCGAAGGACTCCGGCAGGCCAGTGGGCTGACAAAGGTTACGCTGCTGGAATCGGCAGAGTCGCTTCAGGTCGGGATGGACTTCCCAATCGTCGCCCGTGCGGACGAAGTATTTAACCAGCAGGCGCGCAGGGAGGCCACGGTTCACCTCGATGCGCTGATAGCGCCCCGCGCTGGAGCGTTCCACCATTTCGGCCGAGAGGTCGGTGCCCAGGATATCGATGCGCCATCCGGCCAGCAGAGGAAAGTGCTCGCGCAGCATCATCGCGATGGAGTAAGCTTCCTGGCCCGAAGAACTCGCGGCCGACCAGAAGCGCAGCGTACGCGTATCGCGGCGGCTTTCAATGAGAGCCGGAAGCAGGGTCTCGCGCAGGTAGTCGAAGGTGGCAGTGTCGCGAAAGAAGCTCGTCTCGTTGATGGTCATGGCCTCCGCGACCGAACGTTCGAGGCCGTGGCCGTTGCCGGAGCGGAGGACGGAGACAAGCTGGGTGAGGGAATCGAAGCCGCGGTTGCGAAGGAGCCCCTGCAGGCGCGACTCGAAGAGATAATTGCGGGTAACGTCCACCTGATTGCCGGAATTGCGCAGGACCACCGTGCGCAGGTATTCGTAATCGACGGGGGAGGCGCTCATCGGGCAAAGGCCTCCACGCGCAGAGCCGGCGGAGCCGGGGAAGAGGTGAGGCGCAGGATCTCGGCAGGGATGGCATCGAGGGCGAGAACTTTGTTGGCCAGTCCGGCGTTTGCGACGGCGCCGGGCATGCCCCAGACGACGCTGGTCGCTCCGTCCTGTGCCAGGACCGAACCCCCGGCGGCGCGGATGGCGCGAGAGCCCTGTAGTCCATCCGAACCCATGCCGGTGAGGATGACTCCGAGCACGCGGCCTCCACAGACCTGTGCGGCAGAACGGAAGAGGACATCGACCGAGGGGCGGCAGAAATTCTCCGGAGAATCCTGGTTGAGGCGGAGGCGCAGGTCGCGCTGGATCTCGAGGTGCCAGTCGCCGCGGGCGATATCGATAACTCCGGACTCGGCACGGGTGTCCGGGGCGGTCTCGCGGACGTGGAGGCTGCAGAGACTGTTCAGGCGCTCGGCAAGGAGTCCGGTGAAAAGACGCGGCATGTGCTGCACGATGAGAATCGGCAGAGCGAAAGTGGCGGGAATCCGGGGCAGAAGAGCTTCCAGCGCGGCGGGGCCGCCGGTCGAGACGCCGATAACAACAATCTTCGGAGAATGGGGCGATGAGGGCGGAAGGACTGGAGGCGCTGGCTCCGCGAGGCACGGAGCAACCCGGTGCGATTCGGGCGGAAACAGCGCGAAAATCTTCGGGAGCAGTTCGCGGCTCAGTGTGTCAACGCCCTCACGGATCCCGCGCTGAGCACCGGGTTTGGTGACGTAGTCCGTGGCGCCGCGCGCCAGCGCTTCGATCGTGATACGCGCGCCGCGCGAGGTGAGTGTACTGCACATGATGACCGGCACGCTGCGATCATGGCGCCGGATAGTGGAGAGAACCTCAAGCCCGTTCATGCCGGGCATCTCGATATCGAGCAAAATAAGGTCCGGATGGATGCGCTCGAAGGTGGCCAGGCCTTCCTGGCCGAAGGAGGCAGTGGCCGCGATTTCAATCGAAGGCTGGGGCTCCAGCACCATGCGCAGCAGGCTGCGCATCACGGCCGAGTCATCGATGTGGAGGACGCGGATTCGCCGCGCGCCGGGCTGGGAAACGACAGTCATAGCTCATTGACCCCGGCCATGCGCAGTTTGTCGAAAAGTCCGCCCTCGTCGAACGGCTTGACGATGTATTCATCGGCGCCGGCCAGCAATGCGGCTTCGATGTGGTCATTCTCGGCTTCAGTGGTGACCATGACGATGCGAGTCGCATCGAGCGAGTGGTCGGCGCGGGCGGCTTGCAGCATCTCGTAGCCGGACATGACGGGCATATTCCAGTCCACCAGCGCGACGCTGAACGGTCCGGCTTCACGCAGACACGCCAGGCCCTGCTTGCCGTCGACGGCCTCCACGCACTCAACGCCATGTTGGGTGAAGAGGGAGTGGAGATAGTTGCGAATGAAACGAGAGTCGTCGACAACCAGCGCGCGCATGGGGCTCCTTTCCGCAGCCTGCGGCCTCAGGCCCGGAAGGCGCTGGCGAGGCGCATCGGATCGAGGCGATCGGGTTCGAGGCCCACAAGGAGGCGATCCTTTAGCTTCCACGCTCCATTGAAAAGAGCCTGGCGGCGCGCCTCGAGCGTGGCCGGGTTCGGCTCGTGGTCGGTATCGGACACGTGGAGGACTTCACCCACCGAGTCGACGAAGAGCCCGAACAGCCCATCCCCGTTTTCGAAGACCAGCACATCCTCCGGCGCTTTCGCGGGCTCCATGCCNNGGAACCGGCTGGGTGGCCGGCTTACCGAGGATTTCGAGCACGTGAGCGATGGGAATGCCGTAAAGGGTGTCCCCGACGACCACGGAGCAAACTTCCTGGGTGTGTTTGGCGTGCGTTTCGATCATCGTGGTTCCTCCAGGGAAAACGCAGATTCCGCCGGCCCGCCGTCAACCGCGTTTTCAAGCGGCGGAATCGAAGAGAGGCTGACGATACTGGTGACTTTCTCGTGCAGCAGAGTGATGCCTTCAGCGGCGAAACCTGAGCCTGCCTCCTGGAGCTGGCTTCCCCCGGTGACGTCGAGGACCTGGGAAACGGTCATCCCGACGTGTCGGCGGCCATCGCGGCAGACTACCACCGTGATCTGCGCCTCCGGATCGTCGCCGGAGTCGATGAAATCGGCCGCGGCATCGTCCAGGGGCAACAGCGCGCCCTCGAAGCGAAGCACGGGCCGCGAACCGGCACGCTCGATGCGGGAGCGCGTGATGCGCTCGATGCGAACCACGGTTTCCAGGGGCAATGCGGCGCGGCGGCTGCCGGCTTCCACCAGAAGATAGTCCTGGCGGGCACCGTTTTTGTCTCCGCTGAGTGCTTCCTCCGTCTCCGAGGAAAGACTGACGTTGGCGTTCTGAGCGATCGCGCCCGGATTCAGAATGAGCGCCATTTCGCCGTTGCCCAGAATTGTGGCGCCGGCGTAATAGCCGATCTCGCGCAGCACAGCAGCCAGAGGTTTGACGACGATTTCCTCAGGATCCGCGAGGCCATCGACGACGAGGCCATAACGTCGCCCGTCGGCGTTGAGGATGGCGATATCGCAGGGAGCATCGCTCGGGCGCGGAGACTGCTGCAGGAGCCGGTCGAGGAACACGAGCGGAAGCAGGTGACCGCGTAACCGATAGAGGGCGGCGTTCTCGAGCCGCTCGATCCGGCTGTCCGTCTCGCCGGCGCTCAGGTGCACCAGTTCGGTCAGCGCGGTCTGCGGTACCGCAAAGTTCTGACTCCGGCTGCGCACGATGAGCGCCGGAATAATGGCCAGCGTGAGCGGGATGCGGAGCCGCAGGATGGAGCCCTTGCCGGCGTGGCTTTCCACATCGACCTTGCCGCCGATCTTCTCCACATTGGTGCGCACCACATCCATGCCTACCCCGCGTCCGGAGACGCTGGTCACGGCTTCGGCCGTGGAAAAGCCGGGCAGAAAGATCAGCTGCAGGATCTCGCGCTCGTTCATCTGTTCGGCGCGCTGCGGCGTGACCAGCTGGCGTTCGACCGCTTTGCGGCGAATCCGGTCGAGGCTCATCCCGGCGCCGTCGTCGTGGACCTCGACGATGACGTGGCTGCCCTCGTGACAGGCACGCAGACGTACCACGCCTTCGGCCGGCTTGCCGGCGGCAAGGCGGACGGCGGGCGTCTCGATGCCATGGTCGACAGCGTTGCGAATGGAATGTGTGAGCGGATCGCGAATGGCTTCGAGCAGGCTCTTGTCCAGTTCCGTCTCCTGGCCTTCCATCTCGAGGCGGACTTTCTTCTCCAGCCCCAGAGCCAGATCCCGCACCAGGCGCGGAAAGCGCGAAAAGACGTGGCTCACCGGCTGCATGCGCGCCTTCATGACCGATTCGCGCAGATCGGCGGTGACCATGTCGAGGCGGCGGCCGAGCAGCGCGAAGCCCGGATCGGCGCTGGCGGTCTGCAGGATCTGATTGCGCGTCAGCACCAGTTCCCCGACTAGGTTCATCATGCGGTTGAGCAGCTCGACGTCGACGCGCAGCGTGGAGTCGGCGGTCCCCGGCGACGATGGCGGCTGAACTTCGCCGGTTGGATCACTGGTGGGCCGCGCGGGAAGCGAAGGGGCTGCGACGGCGGGAACGGGTCGAGGCTCCGGTTCCGGCTCCCGTGGCGATTCTTCGGCTTCCCTGGACGGCCCTGCTTCCTCGGGAAAACCCGGAGGAGGCGAACCCTGAGGTGTGTCCGGCAGCGGATGGGAGGGGCGTTTGCGCGGAGCACGCGGCTTGTGCGGTCGGACTGGACGAACAGGTGCAGCGACGGCGCCTTGCGCCAGAACGGGTACAGCGACGGCGACCGACGCTCTGCCTGTCTGGAGTCTCTCCAGACGCTCGATCATGGCGCTGTCCTGCGCTTCGCTTTCGCCTTCCCCGTCCGTGGTTTCAATCGAGCGAAGGACGCCGCGCAGCATATCCATGAGGGAGAGCAGGCCGCTGATAATGTCGGCGTTGGCCGCGAGCTTGCCGTCGCGCAGCAGTCCGAGGAGGTTCTCTCCCGCGTGCGAGAGGGATTCCAGGCGGCTGAAGCCGAGGAAACCGGTGGTGCCCTTGATGGTGTGCACCGAGCGGAAGATGTCAGCCAGCAGCTGCGCATCGCCGGGGCGGGTTTCAAGATCGGTCAGGGCCCGCTCCATGCGGTCGAGCCCTTCCTGGCTTTCGAGCAGGAATTCGCGTGTCAGGTCGTCCACGATGGGTTTATCGGACGCGACAGGCGGAACTTGAGTGCTGTTGCCGGTGGAAGACGATCCGGTTAGCCTCAGAATCATGTCCGGGATCGATGAGGAAACGCTGGAGAAGCTGCGCTCGGCGGCGCTGAAGGTGGCTGGCAACGCCTACGCGCCGTATTCGAAGTTTTGTGTCGGAGCTGCCCTGCTGCTGGACGACGGCTCGGTCGTGACAGGCTGCAATGTGGAGAACATCTCCTACGGCCTGACGAGTTGTGCCGAACGGAATGCTCTGTTTCGGGCCATCAGCGAGCGGGGGCCGGGGCGGCGCATTCGTGCTTTTGCGGTCGCCAATCGAGATGGCGCACCGTGTTCTCCCTGCGGAGCCTGCCGCCAGGTGATGAGCGAATTTGTCACGCCGGATGCGGTAGTCTGCTTCTCGGACCGCAAGGGGCCCCAAACGCGGCGCTTTGCGGAGCTCTTCCCCTTCACCTTCGTGTTTGAGCCGGAGACAGAAGCATGACCGGGATGGCGCTGCATGCGGTCGATCTGATCCGAAAGAAGCGCGACGGCGAGGAGCTGACCAGGGAGGAGATCCGATTCCTGGTCGAGGGAGCGGCGCAGGAAACGATCCCCGAGGAGCAGCTGTCGGCATGGCTGATGGCGGTCTTTCTGCGCGGGCTGACACTGGCCGAGCTCGACACGCTGACCACGGCGATGCGCTTTTCCGGAGAGGTGCTGGATCACACGGGACTGGGGCGGAAGACCGTCGATAAGCATTCGACCGGCGGCGTGGGGGACAAGACGTCGTTTCTGGTGGCGCCGATTGCGGCTGCGGCGGGACTCGCCGACCCGATGATCAGCGGGCGCGCTCTGGGGCACACCGGCGGAACCCTGGACAAGCTGGAGTCGATCCCCGGTTACAGGACCGGGCTGTCGCTGAGCGAGATGCGGACGGTGCTGGAGAAATGCGGCGCCTCGATCGTTGGTCAGACGAAGAACCTGGTGCCGGCCGACCGGAAGCTCTACAGTCTGCGGGACCGGACGGCGACGGTTGAGAATCCGTATCTCATCTGTGCTTCGATCATGAGCAAGAAGCTCGCTGCCGGACTCGATGCGCTGGTGATCGACGTCAAGACGGGGTCCGGTGCGTTTCTGCGGGACGAGGATCAGGCGCGTTACCTGGCGGCATTGATGGTGGAGACGGGTGAGCGTGCGGGGACGCGGACCGTGACGGTGCTGACGGACATGAGTCAGCCGCTGGGTCGAATGGCAGGGAACTGGGTGGAGATTGCCGAGGCCGTTCAACTGCTGCAGGGTGGGCGGCCGGCGCTGAGTGAAGACTTGCGCGAGGTGTCGCTGATCCTTGCCGGATGGATGATTTTTCTGGGCGGCAAGGCGCACAGTGCTGAGGAGGGTAAGCGGATCGCCGAAGAGAAGCTGACCGATGGCACGGCGCTGCGGATCTTCCGCGAGATGGTGGCAGCGCAGGGCGGCGATCTGAAAGCCATCGATGCCGGGATGGGGTTTCACCAGCCTCATTTTCGGCGGGAGTTTCGCGCGTCGCGCGGCGGGTATTTTGTCGCAGCCGACTGCACAAAAGTGGGCTGGGCCGTCCAGCGGCTGGGCGCCGGGCGCGAGAAGGCAGGCGAACCGGTGGAGGCGCACGCGGGGCTCGAAATGCATGTGAAGCTCGGGTCCAAAGTCGAGGCTGGGCAGGTGCTGGCAACGCTCTTCGCGCAGGAGGAGTCGAGGTTCGCAGAACCGGAGCAACTGCTGACCGAGGCGCTGACGATCGGGGATGCGCCGGCCGCTCCTCCGCCGCTGGTGCGAGAGATCATTTCCGCCGAGAACAAAGATTCTTATCTGAAAGCCGGACATCGCCCATAGAATTCGAGAGAAATCCTTCAGGAGAACGCATTGGGACGTTTCACGGGTGTGCTGGGCCTGCTCACGATGCTGTTGCTGGCGTGGATCTTCTCGACCAACCGCGGAGCCATCCGCTGGCGGACCGTTGTCTGGGGGCTGGGGCTGCAGATCCTCTTTGCGGTGTGCGTGGTGAAGTGGACCGTCGGGCAGAAGGTCATGCATGCGGCGGGTGGTGCGGTGAACAAGCTGCTGGCCTATGCGTTCGATGGATCGACTTTCGTGTTTGGCGACCTGGGGGCGCAGCACTCGAAGATCGGCAACGCGTTCGGGACCAGCTTCTTTGCTTTTCAGGTGCTGCCGACGATCATCTTCATCTCGGCGTTCTTTGCGGTGCTGTACTACCTGGGAATCATGCAGCTCATCATTCGCGCGTTCGCGAAGGCGATGCTGTGGACGATGAAGGTCTCGGGCGCGGAGAGCCTGAACGTGGCGGCGAGCATCTTCATGGGCCAGACTGAGGCGCCGCTGACCATCCGGCCGTTTCTGCCCGGGGCGACGCGCTCGGAGTTGATGACGATCATGACCAGCGGGATGGCGCATGTGTCGGGCGGGATCATGGCGGCGTATATCCTGTACGGCATTTCGGCGAGCAGCCTGCTGGCGGCGGTGATCATGACGGCGCCGGGCACGATTCTGATCTCGAAGATGCTGGTACCGGAGACAGAGAAGCCTGCGACCGAAGGCGTGGTGCGGATTCCGGAAGACGCAGACCATAAGGATGACAATCTGATTGGGTCGGTCGCGCGTGGAACCATCGATGGGGGGCGGCTCGCGTTCAACGTGGGCATTATGCTCATCTCGTTTCTGGCGCTGATCGCGCTGCTGAACGGAATTCTGGGCGGCCTGCACAACTGGCTGGGCTACCATCACATTCCGTTTCCGCATTCTCTCGATGCGATCCTGGGCTTCTTCTTCGCGCCGGTGGCGTGGCTGATCGGGATTCCGTGGCATGACGCGCCGACGGTGGGCAATCTGCTGGGCACGCGGATGGTGCTGAACGAGCTGGTGGCGTACACGTACCTCGGCGGCCTCGCGAAGAGCGGAGCGCTGGCGGCGCGGTCAGTGATGATTGCGACCTTTGCGCTGTGCGGGTTCGCAAACCTGAGCTCGATTGGGATCCAGATCGGCGGCATCGGAGCGCTGGCGCCGAACCGGCGGAACGAGCTGGCCAGGCTGGGCTTCCGTGCGATGCTGGCCGGAACGATGGCAAACCTGATGTCGGCTTCGATTGTGGGCATCTTAATTAAGTAGCCATGACTGATACATCCTTTGAAAAGGCTTCGGCAGCGGCTGGATTCGTGACTCGGCGAACGGAGTTGCGGCCACGGCTTGCGATTGTGCTGGGATCCGGGCTGGGGGCGTTTGCCGAACAGCTGGAGGAGAAGACCGCGATTCCGTTTGCGGAGATCCCGCATTTTCCCCAGTCGACGGTGCCGGGGCACAGCGGCAAGCTGGTGATCGGCAAGGTTGCGGGTGTACCCGTCGCGGTGATGCAGGGGCGGGTGCACGCGTATGAGGGATACAGCTCCGAGGAAGTCGTGTTTCCGATCCGGGTGCTGGGGCGGATGGGCGTGACGCAACTGATGCTGACGAATGCGGCAGGCGGGATCAATCCGGGGCTGCAGCGCGGACAACTGGTGCTGATCGCGGACCACATTAATCTGTCAGGGCGGAATCCGATTGCCGGAGCGACCGACGATCGCCTGGGGCCGCGGTTCTTCGACATGAGCGAGGCGTACTCGGGGCGGCTGCGGCTCTTGGCGCACGAAGCGGCGAGGACGATGGAGTTCAGGCTGGATGAGGGCGTGTATCTGAGCGTGCTGGGGCCGAGCTTCGAAACACCGGCGGAGATTCGGGCGTTCCGGACGCTGGGGGCGGATCTGGTGGGTATGTCGACGGTGCAGGAGACGATCGCGGCGCGGCAGATGGGGATCGAGGTGCTCGGGATGAGTTGCGTGACGAACCTGGCGGCGGGGCTCCAGGCTGAGCCACTGAGCCATGAAGAGGTGATGGAGACGGGTCGGGCGGTGGAGAAGCAGCTCGCCGGGCTGCTGACGCGGCTGGTGCCGACGATGGGGTGAGCCAGGCACCCAGGTTTTTCGGGTTGAAGGGGGTTGACCCCTCCGGATCCCGTTGATTTGGTTGAGTGCGCCTCTTCGCTGACCCCCTGGCGTGTTAGCGATATGGTTAACAAGTCTGCTCCTGAGTCCTGCCGACTGGTTTTGACGCGACCTTTGCAGAGAATTTCGGTGGACAAGTTTGGGGGTGTTGGCGCGTACGCACCTGATTCCATTGAGTTGCGAATTTTCGAGCGGCAGTTATGCATTTGATTTCATGATGGTTTGCGGTTAAGCACTTTGTTTTGTTATCGGTTGCTGATATCTCGAAACTAAGTGGCAGTTATGTATTTCATTTCAAAGTGCAACTTGTCTCTGGATTTGATTCCGAAGTACTTATCATGTCATCGCAGATGTCGCTGAGTTCCTGAGGAGTAAGGATCCTGCCACAGTTGAGGAGGGCTTCGGCGCGGTGGAATCGGGCGCAGGCCTCGGGAGTGAGGGATTGCGACGAGGCGGGAGTGGGCGGCTGTGGTTGCGGCCGGGGCGCGGGCTGCTGGCGCAGTCCGCGGGCGAGTTCCACGAGGCGATCGGCGGCGATGCCGACGGCGGTGCTGGCGCGGGAGAAAGCGATGCGATGGCTGCGCGAAGAGCATCGGTCGATGAGGGCGTGGATGTCGGCGAGAAAGCCCGTGGTGGCGTAGAGGAGGTCTGCGGAGTCCATGGCGCGGAGGGTGTCGACGAAGGCGAACATCTCCTTGAGGAAGGCCTCGTTTTCCTCAAGCGGGGTGCGGCGACGGCGCTGTGGGTGGTGGGCGGGGCAGAGCTTTTGGCCGCGTTTGGGGATGCGGCGGCATTTGCGGCCGTCGGGAAAGAGGTGAACGCATTCTTCGACCATGAACAATTTCCTCCGAGCAAGAGAAAAGGCTCGCCGCGGCGAGCCTTTAGGTTGGGGGATAGATTTCTCCCAGTATGTTCAGGGTAGTTCGGGGGCTAAGTCAGGGCAAGGGAAATCGGAGGGTGGGACGGTACGAAGGTCATGATTTTAGCTGGTAGCGCGTCGGTTGAAACTTCCCAAACGGCGACCATGCGGCCGTCTGCGGCAAAGTCGGCTTGCAATCACGGCCAAGCGCTGGCGAGAAACCAAAAAGGAGTAGTCTCTGATCGTGAAGTACACGCCCTTCGCTCAGACAACACTGTTCAGCGATCTGGACGAACTGGACGTGTGGCTCGCCGGGCGTGGCATCACGCAAAGGAATCGACTCCGCATCTACCGAGAGAACATGATCGCCATGAGGGATCATGAGAAGGGGTTCGGGGATGCAGAGGTTTTCGCAGAAATGCACAGGGCTGGGCGGTTGACTGAGATTCTTGCCTCCTATGTCGAGGGACACGAATTCGTGGACGCGCTGACGTGTCTGCGGGCCGCTCAGGTCGATATACCGGATGAGTTGCTGAGACGAGCGTTAGACGGTCCCCCGGATGCTTTTCGCGAAAGCTCAAAGAACAATCAGGGCCGGAACGCGATGTTTGAGCTGTCGATTGGGGCAATGCTTGCACGAGACAACCTCAGTCCCAGATTCAGCACAGGCAACCCGGATGTGGAGTTCCGGTTCGAAGATCGCCGCGTTCTTGTGGAGTGTAAGAGGGTCTTAGCCGCCGAGAGAACACTCGACGCGATCTCTGAAGGAATCCGCCAGCTCCGAGATACGGTGAACCCTTCTGATGGCGAGTTGGGACTTGTGGCCGTCAACATCTCGCGCGTGTTCTATCGGGGCGATGGACATTGGGAAGCTCCGGCGAACTCTGACGTTCGCGAGGTTCTCGCTGGAATGATTCGGTACTTCATCGACACTGTACGTGATGGAATTCTTGGAAAGAAGGACCCCGCAGCAACCGGCGCGTTCTTCTATGCCGAAGCAACTTTCAGACTCGAAGGCATGGGCTACACACCGGCAAGATCGGGAATGTTCTGTGCATTCGACCTGAACCGCGATGAGTTTTTGGCCAGGCTCGCCTCAAGCCTTCACCTGTAACGAGTCGCGTAAGACACAGGAGATGATGCGGACGGTCCGCTGTGCTCTGCGAAGTGGCCGAGTCACCGGCATTCCGGAAGTTACACAAAGAAGATCCGGTCTGGGCGGAAGCTCGATCTTCGGGGACGCCATTGCGGCATGGCTGACAGCTTGCGGAAAAAAGTCGCTCCGACACGAGAAGAACCCTCAGAGGCTAAAGCCCGGATCAATTTGGGCGCGTTACGGCACGAGTGAACTCGTGCCCTGATACAAAGGCTGCCAGCCGGCCCGTCCGTGGTGCTCAGGGGCTAAAGTCCGCATCATTTTGGGGCTCTGTTCGGCACGACTGAAGTCATGCCCTGACACGTTTTCGTGCCTGAGTCCGAGGCACGCGGCCATCCGAAGATATGGATGTGGCCGGGCCTGAAGGCCGCTTCTTAAGGGAGCTTTGTCCACGGGCTGAAGCCCCCGTTCGACTCGGTCGATTATCCGACCTCGCTCAGGGCAGGCTGTGGCTTTTACCGAGGTGCCGCTGGCGCGGCACTGAGGATGGACAGCTGGCCCATCGAGCCGAAAGAGGGCTTCCCGAAACGGTTCAAGGAACGCCGGAGCCCATCACTTTCGTTTGAAGGTTAGAGATTTCGAGATTGATCTATGAGCTCGCGGGGGTATCCGCTGCTTGCTGTGGGGTGAACCTGGCCCCGGCGCAGGTGATGGGGGCGTTGGTTTTTTCAGAGGCTGGCTGGCAGCTGTGGAAAAAATCCAGCTGCTGAGGCGATCCGGCGCGGGGAGAAAGACAACGGGCGGAAGAAGTCTTCCGCCCGCGGGATTGAGAACCAGAGATCAAAGCGCGACGGTGACGGCTTTGATCTCGGTGTAGTTGTGCAGCACCTCTTCGCCCATCTCGCGGCCCCAGCCGGACTGTTTGTAGCCGCCGAAGGGGAGAGAGGCGTCGAAGACGTTGTGGCAGTTGACCCAGACGGTGCCGGCGCGCAGGCTGCGAGCGACCTTGTGGGCGAGGCTCAGGTTCTGCGTCCAGACGGAAGCGGCGAGGCCGTAGACGGTGTCGTTGGCGCGCTTGACGATCGCGTCGACGTCTTTGTCGGAGAAGGGCACGGCGCAGACGACCGGGCCGAAGATCTCTTCCTGAACGACCTTCATGCGCGGGTTGGTGTTGGTGAGGACGGTGGGACGGACGAAGTAGCCGCGATCGAAGCCGGAGACCGGTCCGCCGGCGGCAATTTTCGCACCTTCCGCCACTCCTGACTCGATGTAGCCGACGACCTTGCGGTATTGCTCGTCGCTGACCAGCGGCCCCATCTGGCAGGAGGGGTCGAGGCCGGGCGCGAGCTTGATGTCGGAGGCCACCTGGCTGACGCCTTCGACGACGCGGTCGAAGACCTTCTCGTGGATGTAGAGGCGGGAGCCGGCGCAGCAGCACTGACCGTGGTTGAAGAAGATGGCGCTGGCGGTGCCGGAGACGGCCTGGTCGATGGGCGCATCGGGGAAGACGATGGCCGGGGATTTGCCGCCCAGCTCGAGCGAGACCTTCTTCAGGTTGCCGGTAGCGGCCTTGACGATGAGCTTGCCGACTTCGGTCGAACCGGTGAAGGCGACCTTGTCGACCTGATCGTGTGCGGCGAGTGGTGCGCCGGCACCTTCGCCGTAGCCGGTGAGGACGTTGACGACTCCGGGCGGGAACCCGGCTTCGTCGATCAGCTGGGCGAGGCGGATGCCGGAGAGCGGGGTCTGCTCGGCGAGCTTGAGGACGATGGTGCAGCCGCAGGCCAGCGCGGGGGCGAGCTTCCAGGCGGCCATCAGGAGAGGGAAGTTCCAGGGGATGATTTGCGCGACGACGCCGATGGGCTCGCGCAGAGTGTATGAGTGGAAGTCGTTTCCGGCGGAGAGCGGGAGGGTGCTACCGGTGATTTTGGTGGCCCAGCCTGCCATGTAGCGGAACATATCGACGGCGAGAGGGACGTCGGCCACGCGCGCGATGCTGCGCGGCTTGCCGTTGTCGAGGGACTCGATTTCGGCGAACTCCTCGAGATGCTGTTCGAGCAGGTCGGCGAGCTTCCAGATCATGCGGCCGCGCTCGGAAGGCGACATGCGGGGCCACGGGCCTTCGTCGAAGGCACGGCGGGCGGCGAGGACGGCGCGATTGACGTCCTCTTCTTCGGCTTCGGGGACTTCGGTGATGACTTCGCCGGTGGCGGGGTTGAAGACGGGAAAACTCTTGCCGGACGCCGCTTTGACGAAGCGGCCGTCGACGTACATCTGATGGCGCTGGGAGATGAAATCAGCGGTGGTGCCGCTGATGCGGGGATCGACTGCGATCGTAGCCATAACTGAACCTCGTGTGCAGCAGGTCACGGGCAGGCGCTGGACTTCGAGAGGGTGCGGGGTCGGTGGGGACGTCTTTTTTGCCAGAGCCGGGCCGAGCCGGATTTTTGCACCGGAGAACACTACCACCGGAAGTTGTGCATTGGCGAGGGGTGGGCGAGTCCGGTGGTGTCCTAATGGCGCAACGCTCTACCAGGACACTACCGCGAGTCCTGGAGCGCTGCGGGTTGATATCGTGGTGCTGTGATCATCAATCTTGCCCGGCGGGCGCATGACCATAACTGGGAGTTGGATCCGATCATCCGGTCGCTGCTGGACACGGATTTTTACAAGCTGTTGATGCTCCAGTTCATCTGGAAGCACTTTCCGCATACCGAGGTCACGTTCACGCTGATCGATCGCTCAGCGGATCAGCGCTACGCCAGCCTGATCGAGATGGACGAACTGCGTGCGCAACTGGAGCAGGTGAGGAGCCTGCGCTTCCATAAGTCGGAGATTATCTGGCTGGCGGGCAACACGTTCTACGGCAAGCGGGGCATCTTCGAGCCGGGGTTTCTGGACTGGCTGGAGCAGCGATTCTATTTGTCCGACTACGAGCTGAACGTTCAGGACAGCCGCTTCTCGCTCTCTTTTCACGGCTCGTGGCCCGAGGCGACGCTGTGGGAGATCTACGCGCTGGCGATCATGAGCGAGCTGAGCACGCGGGCGCATCTGAAGCGGCTCAGCGAGTTGGAGCTGGACATCCTGTACGGGCGCGCCAAGTCCAGGCTATGGGACAAGATGGAACGGCTGCGGGGCGTGCCGGACCTGCACGTGAGCGACTTCGGCACGCGGCGGCGGCACAGTTTTCTGTGGCAGGAATATGTCGTGACGGCGATGCGCGACACGCTCGGCGACGGATTCCGCGGCACTTCCAATACATACCTGGCGTACAAGCATGACGTGGAGGCGATCGGCACCAACGCGCACGAGCTGCCGATGGCGCTCGCGGCGATGGCGCGGAACGACGCGGAGCTGCAATCGTCGCAGTATCGGATGCTGGATTTGTGGCAGCAGACCTACGGGGGAGAACTGCTGATCCTGCTGCCGGACACTTTTGGCACGACGCAGTTTCTGCGCCACGCGCCGAACTGGGTGGCGGACTGGACGGGACAGCGCGCCGACAGCAAGGACCCATTCGTGGCCGGCGAGGAATATATCGCGTGGCTCGAGGAGAGGGGGCGTGATCCGCGCCGGAAGCTGTTCATCGCGTCGGACTCGCTGGACGTGGATGAGATTCTGCAGTTGCACGCCTGTTTTGCGGGGCAAATCCGGGGAGGCGTGGCGCGGAAGGAATTCCGGCGGGCTGAGGATTTTCTCGACAGCAACAAGTGGATTCCGGAGCGGCGGATTCGCTTCAGCGCCGGATGGGGCACGCTGCTGACGAATGATTTTCGGGACTGCAACCCGCAGGGCGGCAAGGGGTTCGATCCGCCGCGTCTGGTATGCAAGCTGAATGATGCCGAGGGGCGGCCGGCGGTGAAGCTGTCGGACAATCTGGCCAAGGCGCTGGGTCCGCCGTCGGAGATCGAACGCTACAAACGGGTGTTTGGGACCGAGGGGATTGCCGAGAAGCCGGTGATTACCTGAAGGTGGCAGGCCGCCGAAAAGCCGAGGCGTGCGAGGACCGACGGGGGCGGGCGCAGGCCCCTAACCGCCATGCCCTCTACAACTTCTGCGGAATGGGGGACGGTTCCGGGCTCGGCTATGGTGAGTGGAGAAGGCTGTGCCGGGTGCTGCGGAGTCCTGAATTTCTGTTCGGCTGAGGGGACAGCGGCAATCGTCATAACGGATGCTGGTGCATTGCCGGCGCGTGTCAGGGTCAGGTTTGCCCTCGGCATAGGTGGGCCTTTTGTTCCTTGTTCGAATCTTCCACCGGCCGAAGGCTGCACACCTGAGTACGCATGTAACCCAAACTGGCGATGTTCTTCGTAATTGCACGAACGATGGATTCATTCTTCGATTACCGATGTTTACCCTTGGTTCATGCTGTGGGCAGGCGACCCTCGTGGGGTGAGCTTGTGACGGCTGAGAGGGCTGTGTGATCGACTGGACCAAAGTGCCGGACCTGGCGGCGATCGGATTGCTGGCGTGCGCATTTGGCTCGGTGGCGCGGCGCTGCCGTTCGTCTGTGTCAGGGCTTTGGCTGACCGGTTGGGGCATGATTGCTCTGCACTTTGCGGCGTTCACCCTGGTGCCCAGGACTGTGTGGGCGACGGACGTGTTGCAGATCGTCGGGCTCGCTTCTCTGACGTGGGCGGGCGTGTTGTTCATGTGGGCGGCGGTTCCGTATCGCAAGAGNNGCACTGCCGCGATTTGGGCATCGGCTGCGCTGGATCACGGTGTGTCTCTATGTGGATCTTTGCATTTTCCTGCTGGCGTTCCAGCATCGACCTGTGCTGGGTCCTGAACTGGCGCTGAACGCGGTTCTTTTCGCGGTTTACCTTGGCTGCGGAATTCACTTCTGGTATACCTACCGGCGTTCGACAGCCGGAGCGTTCATCACGATCGCGGGCTTCTTCTGCTGGGCGGCGGTGTTCGTAGTGGCTCCTTTTCTGGGGTTCTTTTTTCCGCACGTTCAGCTGCAGAGCGAAGTCTGGAATCTGCCCAAGTACGTGGTGGCGGTCGGCATGATCCTGCTGCTGCTTGAGGATCAGATCGATTACGCAAAGTATCTGGCCCTGCACGACGAACTGACCGGTTTGCCGAATCGCCGGCTCTTTCAGGACCGGCTGGCTGGAGCGCTGGAGCGGTGCCGGCGTCATGGGTCAAGCGCTGCGCTGCTGCTGATCGATCTGAACGATTTCAAGCGGGTCAATGACAGCGCCGGTCATCATATCGGCGATCAGCTTCTGCGCCACGTCGGCCAGGTTTTTCAGGGCCGGGTGCGCCGCTCCGATACTGTGTCGCGCACGGGCGGCGACGAATTTGCCGTGATTCTCGAGGATCCGGTGAACCGCGAGGGTGCAGTTCACGTGGCCGCAGAACTGACGGAGGCGCTGACCGCTCCGCTGCTGGTCGAGGGGCACCAACTCCAGATCGGGGCGAGCATCGGGGTCGCCATTTTCCCCGATGACGCGAACAGCTGCGAGGCGATGTTCGTTGCTGCCGATTCCGATATGTATGCGCAAAAGCGCGGGTCAAGGAAGAGGGCACGCCGGAATTCTGAGCGCGTTGAGGCCGCCGGTTCCGACACGCATGCGCACGATTGGTCCGAAACGGTGGTCTGATCGGGTCGGATCGGGTACGGTGCTCTACAGCCGAATGTTGACGAGCCCTTCGGCGTTGGCCGCCGGAGGGGTGGTGGGGCGCTGCGGGGCGCGCCAGAAATCGATGAACGAAATCTGGTGGACGCAGCTGACGGTGCAGTTGGGTGCGCAGCCTTTTTCGGTCAGGAATTCGCGCTTGAGATCGGCCCTGGTGTAGTCGGCGAGCGGGACGCCCGGGTAGCCGCGCTGCTGCGAGCAGTAGTGGACGAGGCCGTTCTCGCAGATGTAGAGAAAGCGGGAGCCGGCGCGGCAGCGCCAGTCATTGGGCTGGCCATTGGCGATGTTGGTCTGGAAGTGGTTGAAGCGTGAGTAATTCTTTTTCTTCCAGGAGCGCATCTCCTGCCAGACCTTGCGCTCATGGTCGCCGAGAGGTTTGAGCTGGCCCCCGCCGTCGTGGATGATGCCGATGGTCGAGGTAAAGCCGAGGCCGAGGGCGCGGCGGCCGATGACGAGGGCATCGTTGGGATTCTTGATGCCGCCGCCGACGACGGAGTTGATGTTGACGTGGAAGTCGGCGTGTTCGGAGAGGAACTCGAGCTTCTTGTCGAGGACCTTGAGGGACTTCTTGGAGATCTCGTCGGGGTTGACGTTATCGATCGAAATCTGGAGGTGGTCGAGGCCGGCCTTGTTGAGGCGCTG
>PMAM01000224.1:0-4989 GCA_003152595.1 Acidobacterium sp. | reverse complement strand
CGGGCGAGATGGTCGATGCGGCGGATCATCTCGTCGAGGGGGACGGGTTTGGAGACGTCGTCGTACTCGTTGCAGTAGGCGCAGGAGAGATTGCACCGGCGCATGGGCACAATTTGGGCCATGACGGTGTGGCGCGTGGAGGCCAGGGCGTGTGTGACGAGGGAGATTTCGCGCACTTTGCGCGAGGCGGCTTTGAGGCGGCGGCGAACCGTCATTTTGCGGGCCGAAGACATGTCTTTTCTATTGTAGCGGGTGGGGGGAAGGGAGTAGCCAGTAGCCAATCGTGCCTGGGGCGATACTTCAGGTTGCCGAGTGGTCAGGGGCGGCGGGGCGATCTTTCCCGAAATGGGTCTTAAGGAGCTGGCAGGCCTTACTTTCGTCTGAAGCCCAAACGCTTCAATCTTGATTTTGGCGCGGCAAAGGCTTTTGCTACTTGCTGCGGGGTGAACCTGGCCGGGGGCCGGCGGGGGGCGCTCGCGGGGAGTTTGGCTTAGGAGGCGGCGGGGCGATGTTTCCCGAAACGGGTCTAATGAGCCGGCAGGCGTTACTTTTGTCTGAAGCCCAAATCGCTTCAATCTTGATTCTTTTGCGACAAGAGCTTTTGCTACTTGCTGTGGGGTGAACCTGGCCGGGGGCCGGCGGGGGGTGGCGCTTGCCGGGAGCTTTGCTTAGGACGCGGGGGCGTCGTCGGAGTCCGGGTCGGCCTGGGATTTAGCGAAGCCGTAATGCGAAGCTGAGGTAGCGTGGGCCCTTCGATGACTGGGCGAGGACGCGAACGTCCATGCGTCCGTCGCGGAGGCGAATCTGGACTCCGGTGGTCTCTATTGGAGCCAATAGCCAGTTGGGAGTACGAGTAGGGAGTCAGGACGACGGCGCGTCGTCGGAGTCCGGGTCGTCCTGCGATTTGGCGAAGCCGTAGTGCGAGGCGAGGTAGCGCGGGCCTTTCGATGACTGGGCGAGGACGCGCACGTCCATGCCGCGGTCGCGGAGGCGGATCTGCACTCCGGTGCCCGGGGGCAGGCGATCGAGAACGTTGTCGCCGGGCAGGGAGAGGGAGGCGCGGTTCCAGGGCGTGATGAGGATGTGAACCATGGTCAGCAGCGGCAGGCTGAATCCCGGGCGCAGGACGAACGGACGCTCGTTGACAACGATGGTGTAGAGCGGGTCGCCGCGATGTTCGCAGTTGGCGTAGTAGGGATCGGGCTTGCAGGGGGTGGCACCGAGAAAGGTGGCGCGTTGGAATTCCGGCATGGGTGGACGGCGGAAGGACGGCACCTGGGCGACCGCGGTTGTGCCACACAGCAGGACGCAAACGGCGAGAATCGGAGCGTGCTGGGGCACGCGCGCAGTGTAGCAGAATTAAAAGCAGGGAGCAGGGAGCAGGGAGCAGGGAGCAGGGAGTAGGGAGTAAGGAGTGGGGAGCAGGGAGTAGGGAGTAAGGAGTAAGGAGTGGGGAGGGGCAACAAAACGGGTGGCGCACATGTTACGGCCTAAGTGGTTTCCGTTGCTGTTCCTGCTTCTCATTTTCTGCAATCTTTTGTCTCGCGTCTTCGCAGAGCATCCAGCTTCCGACTCCTGGCTGAGTTACCTCCCCCCTGCCAGGGTTGAAGTGTTGGGTGAATCCGACATACATGTAACAAAACGTATAGGAAATCTGGTCTCCGAACCCATTGTTATAAGTTCAGATGGCCATCAATTTCGACGGCCTCCCCTCCGTTGCGCAGCAAATTCAGGTCTTGATCAGTGAATATGTCGGGATCAAAGTACAGGAAAGCTATGTCTCCTACACGTGGGGGTATACCCGGTGCTTGTCCTTCCCCGGCGGGGCGCAATTGATTCCTGTGAACCGTTCTCTTCTGTGGGTAGCCGCGCGGCCGATATCCCGGAAAATAAAATCTTTGCATCGTAGCATCCGCAGAGAAATCCTTGGCGTAAACCTTGCCGGTGTTAAAGAAATCGACATAAAAATTCCCCCGGGTGAAAGCCTTAGCCTCAGAAGGAATCTCACCAGGGTGTATCGACATATAGGAACGGGCAGCGTTGCGAGATAAAATCCGGCGAACGGAAGCGGACATCGAAGGGTCGCCGCTGGCTCACAGGCGGGCCGATCAGGAAATGCGGCCGGATTTTGGTTGCAACCCTGTGGGGAGTAAGGAACAGCAGGCTTGCCGCACTCATCCTGCGCGGGTCCACTCGGCGTTCAGCGTTCAGAACAGCGTCGGCTTCTAGCTCTTCCTGGGACGGCCGGCCATCATGCTGACGCTGCCTTCGTGTTTGTCGCGGATGACGGTGAGCTGAATCTGCTTGCCGCGGTTGGCATGGATGTCGTGGACCCACTGGCTGGTGGTCGCAACGTTCTCGCCGTTGACGCGAGTGATCACGTCGCCGGCGCGGAGGCCGGCGGCGGCGGCGGGGCTGTTGTCGTCGACACGCTTGATCAGGAGGCCCTGGCCGTCATGCACGCCGAAGAAGTTGGCGAGCTGGGGGCCGAGCATGTCGAGGTCGAGCCCGGTGTAGAAGGGGTTGGAGGTCAGCGAGGAGAAGATGCCGTTGCCGAAGCTGTTGCCAGTGCCGGAGGGCGGGGCGATGTCGCTGTCGGGATCGGGGACNNCGGCTGATGAGGAACGTGACCGTATGTCCGGCGGGGGTATCGTGCAGCATGCGCGTGAGCTGCGCCTGGCCGACGATGGCCTGGCCGTTCATGCCGAGGATGACGTCGTGGATCCGCAAGCCAGCTTTGCTTGCGGGCGCGTCATGATCGATGGTGGTGACTTCGACGCCGCGGGCCTCTTTGAGTTTCAGCTGGGATGCGCGTTCGGTGTCGACATCATGCAGGCCCACGCCAAGATAGCCCTGGGAGGCGCTGGCGATGGCGGGGTCCTCGCCGGGAAGGTTGACGCGCTGTTCACCGGGACCGGAACCCGGGAAGGAGCCACCGAGCAGGCCTTGCTGGCCGTGCGCGATGTAGGGCAGCGAGAGAAAGCAGGCAGCGACGGCGGCGATAGGGAGAGAGTTCACAATGGGCCTCAGAAAAGCATGCATCTTGCGCCTCGAGTCTGTCCTGTTTTGTCTGACGAACGAGTTCAGCGCTGGTCAACGGATAGCTGCCGCGAAACATAGTACCCGGGCGGCAGCCGGCTTGTCTTTACTGGATCTGTGAAACCTGCTCAAGATATTGCCGCGAAACGGTTCGGATGTGCTGGTCCTGATCGCGGTTGGCGACCGTCTGCAGGACTTCGCGGACGGCGGAATCGGCATCGACAGGCTCAAGGAGGCTGATCGCTTCGGCGCGAACATCCGCGTCGGAGTCGTGGAGGACGGCTTCGAGCACCGCATCGCGCACGCGGGTGTCGGCAGAAATGTAGGACTCCAGGCCTTCGAGGGCCTTGCGGCGGACGCGGGCGTCCTTGTCATAGCGAAGAGCGACCATGAGGGCATTGCGGACGGGACCGCCATTGCACTGGTGGCCGGCCTGACACTCCTGCGCGAGGAGATTGACCGAGTCATCATGGGCTGCCGGATTGGCGAAGTTGCGCGCGGCCAGCACGAGGAGCTGACGAATCTGCGGGTCGTCGAGGGTGCCGAAGGCGGTTTCCGGAGTCATGCGCTCGAAGCGAACTTCGACGTTTTCCGAGCCGGGCTCCAGGATGATGCTGCTGACGCCGGCGATCTGAGCGGAATCCGGGTCGGCAAGGACGGGCACGGCATTCGAGGTGTTCTGCGCGGTGGCCGGGCTGGCGTGGACATTGTGCTCGGCCACGCGGTAGCCGCCCCAGGCGCCGATGCCGCACCCGGCGAGAAGCAGGGCGCAGGTCATGACAGGCGCACCCTGCAGGGTGCCGAAGCCCCGGTGGATGCGCTGACTCAGACGGCGAAAAAAGCTGGCCTGGGGCAGGGCGTCGAGAGCTTCATCGAGACGCACCCGCGTACGCGCCAGCAGACTGGGCGACGGTTCCACGAGGGGGGCTGTGGAGAGGACTTTGTGGAGCGCAGAGACGGCTTCCATCTCCTGACGGCAGCGCTCGCATTGGGCCAGATGTAGTTCGAGCTGGTGGGCCCGGTCGTCGGGCAACTCTCCATAAACGGACAGGACGATGTGTTCCTGTGCCAGATTGCAGTTCATACTTACGTGCCTCACTTCGCCTCAAAGGTTTTGACGTGCAGAATCAGCTTTCAGCTTTTAGCTCTTAGCCTTTAGTTTTCTTCGTTACCGCAGTTCGGCGAGTTTCGCTCGCAGTTTTTTTGTGGCACGGAAGAGGGTGTTCTTCGCCGTTTCTTCCGTCGTGTTGAGCATTTCTCCGATGGTGCGCAGGCGGAGACCCTGGTAGTGCTTGAGTTCGAAGACCATGCGTTCGCGCGGGGTGAGCTCATCGAGGGCCATCATGATGCGCTGGCCGAGATATTTGCGGTCGAGCTCGCGGCCGGGGTTGGCGCCGGAGCGCTGGTCGGAAACATTGGTGAGCAGATCCATCTCCTCGCCCGAGGAGTCGATGACGACGGCCTGATCTTCGCGGCGGGACTTGCGGCGCCGCAGATGGTCGAGGCAGAGGTTGGTGACGATGCGGTAGATCCAGGTGTAGAAGGAGCACTCGAAGCGGAAGTTGCCGAGGTAGCGATAAGCCTTGAGGAAGGCCTCCTGCTGGATGTCCTGGGCATCCTGCTCGGAACCGGTTAGGTGCATGGCCAGGCGCAGGACCGCCTGGTCATATTGGCGAATCAGCGCGTCGAAGGCGGTGCGGGAACCGGCCTGGGCCTCGCGGATTAAGTCGGTTTCGTGGAGGTTCTCCCGGACGGGACCACCCATACGGGTGGATTGTATTCGAGACCTGGAGGGAGATGGCCGCGCCGAGGACAAAAACCGAAGCACATCAGCAGGCATTAGGACTCCTGAGGCGTGGGTTGCGACGACAGTGCACAGCTATAGACGGCTGAGACAGGATTTAGTGAGCGGGAGGGCGGGCAGGGAGCGGGGAGCAGGGAGCAGGGAGC
>PMAM01000105.1:4692-12748 GCA_003152595.1 Acidobacterium sp. | reverse complement strand
TCCCCACCAAAGTAATGCCCCCACAAAACAAGCCACTTCCTCGTCAAAACACCCAAAGAAGTTTGGCAGACTAACTCGCTGAACTTGGTATTCTAAATAATAGAGGGAAGAAATTTTCTTCGCCCATAAGATCCCGAAGAAGGCTCGCCGCGGCGAGCCTTTTCTGTTGTCGGAAAAAGAAGAACTTTATGCCCGCTGACCGCCTCTTCGCTGACCGTTTTTTTGGCTGACCGTTCCTTCGCCGACCGCCTCGTCCAATGTTGTCAAATTTGTAAACATCGTCGCGAATATCAAAACAAAGGACTTGCAATTTGTGCCCCGGCAAAATCACAACAACTCCGACAACTTCGCGAACAAAACACGAAACCACCGGGTGCCAGAGGTAGAGATAGCAAGCCACCCACTTCCACCTTCCTGCTTCCGGCTTCTGCCTTCCAGTTTGCAGGTCAGCGACTGTTAACTGATGCGATAACAGAGAGGGGGTTGACCCCTCCCGATCGGTATAAATATCCATGGCTAACCTAGCGGGTCACCGGCGGCACAGTGTAAAAATTACACAGGTAGAGGCTCTGCGAATTCCACCAAGCACGAATTTATTTGAGAGTGCCGAAGTTATTTTAGGGCGCACTAAATTTCTTAAACGGGACAAGTTTTCGAGGCTGTTTTCGTTAAACATGCCTCTCTGTGGTGATTTGAGTGAAATTCACGTTGATTTATGATGTATCGTTTAAGACGGGAACGTTATGCGGAGCATTGCATAGCGGCTTGCAGGTTTGGCCCCGGCGAGATTCGGACTCGCATCGCCCCGATTAGCGGTCAGGCGCTCTGTCCAATTGAGCTACGGAGCCATAGTAGGACCGGCCCCGGATTTCTCCGGAGCCGGGTTTGAGTGACCTAGCCGGGTGGACTCTCTTAAACTTGATCAGGGTTGGGGAGAGTTCGCCCTTAGTTCTGTGGCAATCCGGTAAACCGCTGTAGGCACGCGGTCCAAGCCGTCGTGACTCTTCTCTTCTGAGTCATGTAGAGATTCTAAACGAAATTGAGATTAAACTTTGCCTTTGGAAAATAAGCCCCAAAACCCGGAGATGCGGCGCTTCAATGCGGCCTTGCGCCAAGTGTTGAGCGTTCCCAAGGCCGAACTGAACAGGCTGATGGCTGAAGAAAAGGCGAAGGCTGCCGATAGGCCCCGAAGAGGACCAAAGCTGACGAATCTTTCAAAACAGACGTAAAACCAATCCAGTGCGGGCGGGTTCTCATCTTTAGCAGATGATTTTGTAATTCCAAATGGCACTTTTGTGTGGTAAATTTCTCCGAATTGTGGATTTTACCTGTCGTTTGTGGGTTGTTAAGTAGAGCAAAGGATCAAATAGCGATGGCGACAGCTTCCAGAATTCGTCCTTCTTCATTTTCTTCATCGCTGGTCGATGTGGGCCGCCATATCCCTGAAGTCGTTAAGATCGCGGTAGACCAGCAGGGCGACATCGTGTCCGTCTGGACAGTAGTCGAAGAGTTCAGTCGCGACGTGAGGGAGCGCGTGTACGAGGGAGAAGAGCAAGTTATCCACGAACACCCGAGACTAAAATTTGACTTCCATGTTGTCAGGCGCGGTTCTTACCCCGATACTTATCTTCAGAGTATTATTTACTCGCGTTGAAAGAAGCCGGGTGCAAGAGCCATATTGTCGAAGACAGCAGATCATCTAAAAGAAGCAGCGGAAAACGAAAAGCTGGCAAAGGTTCTGGAGGTTAGGCCGGAATACTGTGGCTGGCGATGTACCCTCTTGTTTTACGCATCGCTCCATTACATTCAGGCCTACTTTAGTAGTTTTGATGTTCCTTTGGTATTCGAGGAGCACAAACAGCGCGATGACGCTATTGCCAATGATTCGGGGTTGGTGCGGATTCGGCGCGACTACCGTCGATTGAAGGATCTCAGCGAGAACGCCAGGTACGAGTTTTACAAGCCAACCGTTGCGGATTTCGCTAACGACATCGTTCCGTCGCTCATAGCTATAAAGCGACACCTAAAGGACTTCTTCCCCACTATTGAGGTTTAAACCGCTTTTGGTTTGGGTCCGCGCTTCCGCCGCGTCGGATTAGGCTTCCGGTCTTTCCAATTTCCCCGTCACTTCCGCGTAGGTAAGCCGCTTTCCAGCGACCTGAGAGAGTGCGATCAGGAACCTGTCAGAGTCATTCAGCGGATTGTCTTTCGTGGCGCGATTGTTGTAGCGGAATAACTGCTCATCAACGTAGCGGTCAAGGTGAAACGGCTCTACGGCAACGTAGGTGCCTTTGAGGCCGCGTTTCAACAGGCTCCAGAAATTCTCGATGCCCTGTGTGTGGACTTGTCCGCGCACGTACTCATCCAGATGGTTCACCGTTTCGTGGACGAACTCTTTTTCGGCTAGGTTGTCGTAGCCGGTGTACCGATCCGTGTAGATCGTCGCGCCGCTCTCGATCTGATTCAGGATTTCATTCTGTAGCGTCTCGCGTTTCACATTGGGGATCACCTGGGCACGCACCTGGCGGGTTTCCCGCTCCAGCATTCCCATGACGATGGCTTTGCCGTGTGATCCGCCGCGCTTCTGGTAGCGGACCTTTTTGTCCTGATGCATATTCTTCAGGTTGCCGCCGACGAAAGTCTCATCCACTTCGACCGGCCCGTTCCCGCCCATCTTCTCAGCGTTCTTGTTGCGGAGGACCAGGCGGAGCCGCTGAAGCATGAACCATGCGGTCTTCTGGGTTACGCCAAGGTCACGGGCAATCTCATAACTGGAGATGCCATTCTTGCAGTTTGTGAGCATCCAGAGCGCCGGTAGCCACTTCGTAAGCGAGATCGGCGAGTCCTCGAAAATCGAGCCGACCTTGACCGAGAACTGTTTCCGGCACTTGCGGCACTTCCACCGTTTCTGTGTGTCGAGCCAGTAGGGTTTATCGGCTTCGCAGTGAGGGCAGAGGACGCCGTTGGGCCAGCGCATCTCGGCAACCGCATCGATGCAAACTTGTTCATTCTGAAAGTACTTAACCGCTTCGAGGAATGTCTTCGGCGCGTCCATGAATCAAACTATAGCCCTGAATCTTGGGTTAGTCAAGTATATTCTTGCCTCCCGATCTCATTGATTCCACGTTGCACGAGGGGGGGTCGAACCCCCTCCAACCTGAAAATCGCTACCGGCCACAGGCGCTGGCTACAGGCCACCGGCTCCGGCCTACCGGCTGCAGTCATACAATGCCTGGGTGGGGTCGAGCGCCATCACCGGCCGCTCCAACCCCAGGGAGAGACATCTATGAAGCGTTACCTGCTGTGTGCCAGTCTTCTTGCCCTTACCTCCACCCTCTTCGCTCAGCAGAAGCCCCCTGCCAGCCCGCCCGAGACTGCGACCGCCACCCTCGGTGGCCACACCATCACCATCAAGTACTCCTCGCCTGGCGTGAAAGGCCGCGAGGGCCAGATCTTCAACAAGGGCGGCCTCATTCAGAAAACCCACAAGGAGTACCCCATCTGGCGCGCCGGAGCCAACGCCGCGACCTCGCTCAGCACGGACTCCGACATCACCATCGGCACCATCAATGTTCCGAAGGGCGACTACACCCTTTTCGTCGACATCTCCGATCCCGACAACTGGACGCTCATCGTCAACAAGCAGACCGGCCAGTGGGGCCTCCGCTACGACGGCTCCCAGGACCTGGGCAAAACACCCATGACCATGAGCAAGCCGCCCGCGATGGTCGAGAACCTCGAATGGAAGATCAGTGACGACGGCAGCGGCAAGGGCACGATCACGTTGGCCTGGGAAGACCACAGCGCCTCAGTCTCCGTCTCCGCGTCTAGGTAGGCTGTCGCAGGGAGATCGTTAGTACGGATGGGGCGGACAGGGTCTGAGTATTTCCACTGGATAGGTCTGGAGTTAGCCGAACAGGGGGTTGATGTAGCGGCAGAGTTTGCGGCCCAGGTCAGGGACCGAGGTGAAGACGCCGCGGGTGATGCCGGAACAAGCCGGCGCCATTCGTGACACCATGGGCGACCACCGCTCCATCCAGAGACAGGATGCCAATCCGCGCGTCAGGGATCACAGCGCTGGTCGGGTCCTGTACTGTGCCGGTAAGAATGGTCCCCGTCTGCCCGGCTGCCACTAAACAAGCGCAGACGTACATGCCCGGCATGCGCGAAGTCAGGATAGTCTTGCGAAAGATGGCATGCATCGTCGGCCTCCTCACGATCACTGAAAGGAGCGTAGGGAGCGAAGCTGCAGATTTGCTGAAGAGCGACGACCCCGCCGTATCCGACCGTCGTGCGATGTCCCGGTGCAGGAGAAACGGCTGACCCCAGGGCAGTTTCCTTTCTGTGATTCTGTGATCGCGATCACCTACAACAGTTGCGGCCCAGCCCACACTGGGTGTTGGCGGCGCAATCTCAACAGTCCGCACAAAGAGCTAACAGGATTCGGCGTGAAGACAAGAATCCAGGGCGGCTTACCTCGGCGGCCCGGCGACCCGACTGGATCCACCTGGGAACGCATTCTGGAATTGCAGGACCTATTCGCGCAGCGCGCGCGGGAAGGAAAGGGGGGGTCCCGATTGCCGAGTTGATTCGGACTACGGACGAAACGAGCGCGCCATTCGCTATGGATCAATATCTGTCGAGTAAGAAATCCCCGGCAGCCATGGTCTGCACCGATTCAATGGCATCGATTGGGGGATAATTTGCTGCGCACGGGCGACGACGCTGGATGAGGCGGGACGCCGCCAGGATGTCCGTTCTGTCCACGAGCAGGTTTCCAGAAGCGGCTTGGGCCAACTGGGCCGCAAATGTGATCACTTCGCCGAACTTCGCCGAATTCAATTCCTGCCAATCAAAGTACGGACTGCAGGAGCTCCTTTGTTTCTTTTCTTGTGTTGAGGAGCAAGGCGTAGCTCCTGGCCGCAAATCAGGATCTTGCCCGAAGGGTTGTAAGCATGTGCGCGCCGCCAGGCGGCTGGTCATTCCAGACCATGCAGACATCGTTCGCCATGCTTTTGGATCGCGCTGGCGCAAGCTACCGCCTCCTGACCCAGCCTATCGCTCACTGGTGTGATCGCGAGCACATACAGGCGTTGTGTTCTTTCTTCTGAATAGTCAGAAGTAGTTCATTCCTGTGTGCTTCAGTCCGGAGCTTTGCGACTGCGTTCTGAGGGATGGTGTGAATGCGCATTTTCAAAGATGCAGGACATCTCTTCCGTCTTGCGGGTTTGTTCGCGGTTGGAACCCTGGGGTTTCTTGCGGCCCGCAGCTTTATTGTTCCGCGCAGCTTCGGGCAGTACGGGCACTACCGCGGCGCAGCCATTGCGGAGATCGCTGCTCACCCCATCCGTTTCGCGGGGCACCAGACCTGCGAGGCGTGTCACGCCGATGTCGCCCAGACCAAAGCGGCCGGTAAGCATGCGCAGGTGAACTGCGAGGCCTGCCACGGTCCGCTGGCCAAACACGCCGACGATCCTTCGATCGATCCCGGCAAGCCGGACACGGCGGTGCTGTGCGTGCGGTGCCACGCGGCGAGCGCGGCCAAGCCGAAGGATTTCCCCCAGGTGGATGCGGAGCAGCATGCCGGCGGTGTGCCGTGCCAGACGTGTCACCAGCCGCACAGTCCGGCCATTGGCGCAGGAGAAACTAAATGACCATCACGCGACGTCAACTGCTGATCCTGCTGCCCGCCGCCGCTGTCGCCTGGGAATCGGTGCTGGCCGGGACGCCGGAAGCTTCGCCGAACTACACCATGACGGAACACTGGTGGGGCATGCTCATCGACATCCCCAAGTGCATCGGCTGCGGCAACTGTGTCCGTGCCTGCCAGGCGGAGAACGATGTGCCGGACGGATTCTTCCGCACCTGGGTCGAGCGCTACCACGTCGATGACTGGCATCTTGCCAATCCTCAGGTCATTTCGCCCGACGGTGGCAAGGAGGGGTTTCCGGTTGCGAAGGAGGATGAGGGCAAATACTTCTTCGTGCCCAAACTTTGCAATCAATGCGCAGATTCGCCCTGCACGCAGGTGTGCCCGGTAGGCGCGACCTTCATCGCGCCGGACGGCGTCGTCCTCGTCGATCAGAAATATTGCCTGGGCTGCGCTTACTGCGTACAGGCCTGCCCGTACGGCTGCCGCTACATCCATCCGGAAAAGAAAGTCGCGGATAAGTGCACGCTCTGCTACCACCGGATCACGAAGGGGCTGACCACCGCGTGCTGCGAGGCCTGTCCGACCGGGGCGCGCCAGCTGGCCGATCTGAAGAATCCCAACGATCCGATTCACGCGTTCCTGAAGACGCACAGCGTGCAGGTGCTCAAGCCGCAGATGGCCACCGGCGCCAAGGTTTTCTATAACGCTCTGGACGGCTCGGTGCGCTAACCGCGGTACCGGAAGGAGACTCCGAACATTATGCCCGGCGTGGAAGGCTTTATGTATCCGAACGAAGTGTCGCTCTACTGGAGCGTGCTCATCGTTCTGTATCCCTTTATTACAGGGTTGGTGGCCGGCGCCTTTATTCTCGCGTCCCTGGCTCGCATCTTCCGCGTTGAGGCAGTTAAGCCCACATACCGGCTCGCCCTGCTCACCGCGCTTGCGTTTCTGTTGGTTGCGCCGCTACCCCTGCAACTGCATCTGGGCCATCCGGAGCGCTCCTATGAAATGTATCTGACGCCGCACCGCTCCTCGGCGATGGCGATGTTCGGCTTTGTCTATCTGTGGTATTTGATGGCTGTCCTGGTTGTGGAGATCTGGCTGGATTTCCGCGCGGACATCGTGGCGCTCTCGCAGTCCACCACCGGCTGGAGACGCTGGATGTACAAAGCCATGACCCTTGGCTCCGACAACGTGAGCCCGGCCGCGCTGGCCATCGATGAGCGCGTCGGCTGGCTGGTGACGCTCATCGGCGTTCCTTCCGCGTTTCTGCTGCACGGGTATGTCGGGTTTATTTTCGGGTCGATCAAAGCCAATCCCTGGTGGTCCTCGCCGCTCATGCCGGTGGTGTTCATCTTCTCGGCCATGGTTTCAGGGATCGCGGCGGTGATGCTGCTGTATATGGCGACGACGCGCATACGGCACAAGCTGATCGATATGCGCTGCGTGGACACCATTGCGATGTACCTGTTCTACATCTTCATCATCGACTNNATCCATCGCATCTACGAGGCCGACGAATCGTTTCGCAGTCTCGATTTTATGGTCCATACCCGGCTCTACCTCTCCCAGATCGTCCTGCAGATTCTGATCGGCACCCTCACTCCTCTGGTTCTGCTGTTTCTGACTCAGGTCATGAAGTTGCCGGAAGTCGTGCGCAAGCGCATCTACGCCGTCGCCGGATCGCTGGCCCTGGTCGGCGTCTTCGCCATGCGCTGGAACGTCGTCATCGGCGGCCAGCTGTTCTCCAAGAGCTTTCTCGGCTACACGACTTACAAAATGGCTCTGGCCACGCGCGAGGGTCTGCTGGTTGCGATCGCCCTCACCCTCCTGCCTCTGCCGATTCTGGCGGTTCTCGTTAGAATCCTCCCGCCGTGGCCGGAAGCCGAGCACGCATCGATTCGCGAAGCTGTCCAGGCGCCCTAACGACGCACTTCGGCGAGTCTTCACAAAGGCGGTGAAGACCATGAACGATCTTTCCGATGCTGTCGAGCAGCTCACGCAAACTGTTGTGGATTTGCAGCGCCGCGTCTCCGCACTCGAAACCTCTGCTCCGGCCGCGCCGCCCCTCCGCGCCCACCCCCCGACCTTCACTCCCGCTCTGCCGGCCGCCGCATCGGCATCGACTGCGCACGAGAGTGGAGTTTTCTCCGTCCTCGGTAAAGCCATGCTCGGCATCGCCGGTGCCTATCTGCTCCGCGCGCTGGCGGAATCAACCGCCCTGCCCCGCCTGCCCGTGGTCGCAGTGTCCATCGCCTACGCTTTCCTGTGGCTGGTGCCGGCTACTCGTGCCCCCGTAAAGGCCTGGTTCTCCAGCGTGGCATGGAGCGTCACCTCGGCCCTCATCCTCGTTCCCATGCTCTGGGAGCTCACCCTCCGCTTCCGCATCCTGCCCAGCACCGT
>PMAM01000105.1:0-4642 GCA_003152595.1 Acidobacterium sp. | reverse complement strand
CCCCTGGTCGCGGCCGCCGCCGACCTCGCCCTGTTCGCCCTCGTCTGGGTCTACTCAGGCCCCGCATCCTCCCGCGCCGACTATCCCTCCGTCGCCATCTCTCTGCTGCTCGCCTTCGCCCCCGCTCTGCTCCTCATCTATGCCGCCAGTGCTGCCGCGCAGACCCTCCTCCTGCGCCGTGGCATCTCCGTCTTCGAAATCGCGCAGACCCTCATCGCAGCTCTCCTCACCGTCTGGACCGTCCTCGCCTTTTGGCCCGGGCATGGCCCGCTGCTTCTGGGCTCCCTCTGCCTCCTGGCATCGGCCGCCGGTTACGCCGTCGCCTTCGCCTGGTTCGACCGCCGGCACGCGCAGCGCAACTACCACGTCTACTCGACGGGAAGCCTAACGCTCCTTCTGGCGGGCAGCTTCCTCAGCCTGTCGCGGGGCTGGCTTCCCCTCTGCCTCGGACTCGCCGCCGTCGCCTCCATCCTCCTCGGCACGTACGCCTCGCGCCGCACATTACAGTTCCACGCTCTCGCTTTGCTGGCCGCGGCTGCTTTCTCCTCCGGCCTCCTGGTCTTCGTGTTGCGCGCGATGGCCGGAGTCTTTCCTCCCTCCCCTGGCTGGATCGTCTGCCTCACCACGGCCTGCACCGTCATCGGCTATGCCGCCGTCGCGCGCACTGGGGAAGAACCGTGGGCCGCCCTTGTGCTCCGCCTGTTCTTCGCGGCTCTCGCCGTCTCCTCCGCAGGGGCGCTCCTGGTGTGGACGTTCGTTCGCCTTACCATGTCCGGAGCGGCTCCAGCAGCCGAGTCCATCGCCGTCCTCCGCACCCTTGTCTCTTGCGCCGCCGCGCTCCTGCTCGCCTGGTGCGGATCGCGCTGGCAGCGCAGGGAACTCATCTGGCTTGCGTGGACCACTCTGGCGCTGATCGCCTTCAAGCTCCTCTTTGAGGATCTCCGCCACGGTCACCTGGGATTCACCGCCGCATCCATCTTCCTTTATGCGGTCACCATCCTTCTCGTCCCGCGGCTTCTGCATAGCAGAAGCAAAGCTGCCCCGTGTGTAGCTGAATAGCGCCCACGCTCCCTTCCACACCCCGGATGCATCGGGCGATGGCGAAATGGCTGACCTGACTGGCTGCGGTCAACCGGCTTGTTCCGAAGGCCTCAGGCGGGAATCCCGGCCGGCGACTCCAGGCCCGTCGTCACCGCCATAAACCAGCGAACAACATGAGGTTGAGGGCGCACTCGCCGTCTGCGTTCAGATGAACTCGTCGAAGTCGCTGTCCGGGTTCGGTTGGGGTTCGTGCAGGAAACATTCCGCCTGCAGGACGCGGTTGGTGTGCCGCCATCTTTCCATGATTTCGTCACGTGTGCCCTCCCAGCATTCCGGCTCATCCCGCGTGCTCTCCGAACAGAGCAACCAGTACATTCCGCTTCGCGGATCCTTAAGAACCATAAGGGTGACGTGGACCTGAGCGTGAGCGACCTGCAGGGTACCTTCTTGCGCCTGCGTATGCAGCCCTGCAAACGGCTCTTTCAGCAACTGCCTCGGGTTGTGCGCGACGTTTCTCGCCAATTGAAACCTGAAAGCGATCCGCGAAGCGACGGGAGTTTTTCCGGCGTTTTTCGCGACCCTCTTCCTGACGCAGGTAGCTCTCGATCGCATCGCTGAGAACGGCCGAGAATCCCTTCTGGCCTCGCCGCGACGCGAGGGAAAGCAGAGCACTCCGGTGTTCCGGCTTCATCTCAATGGTGGTTCTCATGTTTCGGTTTTACATGCATGTACATGCATTTGGGGCGGCCGGCGAATCTCAGGAGCCCGAGGCGCTGGACCAGAAGGCGTGGGTGCGGGATGGGATGCGGTCGGGGTATTCGCGATAGAGTGCGTTGAGGGCGCGGAAGAGGGCTTTGGATTCGGCGTCGAGGCCGAGCAGCAGCGTCGAGCGGAGGATGCGGGTGAGGCGGAGGTGGTTGTGGTTCATGGGCCAGAGCCAGTTGTGCGCGCGGGCGGCGAAGTCCGGTGCGCGCTCGATGGCGATGCCGGCCGGGGTGGTGCTCTGGCGGAATCCGTAGAAGCGCATCATGCGCTGGAAGGACTGGCGGAGGCGGTCCTGCATAGCGATGGAGGAGTGGAAGATGCGGGTGGTGGCCGGGTCAAGGATGGGCGCATGCGGGTTGGCGCCGGAGGGCTCGGGCAGGGGAAAGAGCCACTGGATGAAATCGTGGATGGCCTCGAGGCGGTCGTCGTCCCACGCGAGAATCTCAGCGAGGGTGCGGCCTTCATCGTCCGGCGCGCCGTCGCGATAGAAAGCGACGAGCGGGGATGAGGACGTGGCAGTCAAAGGTGGTCCAGCCTTTCCGGAATCATTCCCCGCTCGAGCCTGGGGAGGGCGCGCGGGAAAGGAAATTCTCTCCACCAGAGCAGAGTAACGAGTTTTCGAGCGGTCTGACGCCATATTCACTGTTATCCTGTGAATGCTTCTTTTTTAGCGATCCACACCAGTCCAACCTGCGCGGCAAGGCGCGTACTCCTGGACAGCCTGGCCTGAGCGCGGTCGCTCCGCGACCGAGTCGAATGGCGCGAGTCCCTCAAAAATGGCAGACGCAAAACTCCAAATCATTCCTTTAGGCGGTCTCGGCGAATTCGGCATGAACTGCCTCGCCCTCCGCTACAAAGACGACATCGTCGTCATCGACGCCGGCCTCATGTTTCCGGAGTCCGAATTGCTGGGCGTCGACATCGTCGTCCCCGACATCTCGTACCTCGTCGAGAACAAGCCGCTGGTCCGCGCCATCATCCTGACGCATGGGCACGAGGACCACATCGGCGGGCTGCCGTGGATTCTTTCCGAGCTGAACGTGCCCGTTTACGCCACCGAGTTCACCCTGGCCTACTGCGAAGGCAAACTCGAAGAGCACGGCCTGCTCGACGACTCGGAGCTGATCGAGATCGTTCCCGGCGAGAAGTTTTCGCTCGGCGCCTTCACCATCGAGCCCATCCGCGTCACGCATTCCATGGTGGACTGCGTAGCTCTCGCCATCGAGACTCCGGTCGGCATTGTCGTGCACACCGGCGACTTCAAGATCGACCTTTCGCCGCCGGACGGCAAGGCGTTCGACCTGCACCGCTTTGCGGAATACGGCAAGCGCGGCGTGCTGGCGCTGCTGCAGGACTCGACCAACGTGGACCGCGCCGGCTACACGCCGAGCGAATGGGCGGTGAAGCCGCGGCTGGACGAGATCTTCTCGCGCACGAAGAAGAAGCTTTTCTTCAGTTGCTTCTCATCCTCGGTCTACCGGATCCGGATCGCCTGCGAGCTGGCGCGCCTTCACAATCGCAAAGTGGCCATCGTCGGCCGCTCCATGCTCGAGTCCACCGAGATCGCGCAGGACCTCGGCTATCTCGACTTGCCTTCTTCGCTGATCATCCATCCTGGACAGGTTTCCGACTATTCGCCCGAGCAGATCATGATCCTGATCAGCGGCACGCAGGGCGAGCCGATGAGCGCCCTGAGCCGCGCCGCGGTTGATAATCACAAGCACGCGCGCATCGCACCGGGCGATACGGTCATCCTGAGCTCGCGCGTGATTCCAGGCAACGAGAAATCGATCTTCCGGGTGATCGACCACCTCTGCCGCCGCGATGCCGATGTGATCTTCGACGACGGCTCGCACGGGTTGATCCATGTGAGCGGCCACGCCAGCCAGGAAGAACAGCGGCTGATGATCAACCTGCTGAAGCCGAAGTTTTTCGTCCCCATCCACGGCGACTACCGCCACCTGAAGAAACATGCCGAGCTCGCCCAGCAGCTGGGCGTGGTGGACCTGGCGCTGGTGATCGAGAACGGCGAAATCCTGGAGCTGGACCGCAACAACGCTGCTAAAAACGGCAAAGTCACCGCGGGGCGGGTCTGCATCGACTCAGGCTCGGCGAGCGACGTCGTTGAAGATCTCGTCATCCGCGACCGCCGCCATCTGTCGGAAGACGGCTTCGTGCTGCCGATCCTCACTATTAATAAGTTGAGCGGAAAAGTGGAGCGCCAGCCCGAGCTGGTTTCGCGCGGCTTTGTCGGCGCCGAGCCGGGGCTGATGGAAGGCGCGCGCCAGGTCGTGACGGCGACGCTCGACGCCTCCAGTCCGGAAGAGAAGGCCGACTACGGCGTGATCAAAGAAAAGATCCGCATCGATCTGAAGCGGTACATCCAGAAGAACACCAGCCGGCGCCCGCTGATCATGCCGGTGATTCTGGAGATTTGAGCGCAGGTCTTCACTGCAAAGGAGAAGCCCCGGTCTGTCGACCGGGGCTTCTCCTTTGCGCTACGCTTTGAACGCTACTGCACGAGACCGTTGCTATTGCTATGGTTGCTGTCGGGCGGCGGCGTGACGTTGGTGACCTGCCAGCCGCTCGAGCTCTTTACCAGCGTAGCTGTGGCCGTCTGTTGCCCGGAGGTGAGAGCAGCGATTTTCGGGAAGGCCGTGTTCATCTCCGCGGAGCTGGCCCAGTCCGGCAGGCCCGTCACTGTATCGTGGTAGTTGACGGTGTACTGTGTCGCGTCCGCGTCGGGCGGCGTGAAGCTGTCGACTGAACTGACCTCGCGATGACCGAAGCAGAAGTTGCCGTAGCCGGGTTGCGAGGCATCGGCGGTCCAGGTGGA
>PMAM01000314.1 GCA_003152595.1 Acidobacterium sp. | reverse complement strand
AACGACGCGCAGCGCCAGGCCACCAAGGACGCCGGCAAGATTGCCGGGCTCGAGGTAAAGCGCATCGTGAACGAGCCGACGGCGGCCGCGTTGGCCTATGGGCTCGATAAGAAGAAGGACGAGACGATCGCAGTGTATGACTTCGGCGGCGGAACTTTCGATATTTCGATCCTCGAAGTGGGCGAAGGCGTGATCGAGGTGAAGTCGACCAACGGCGATACGCACCTGGGCGGCGACAACATCGACCAGCGCATCGTGGACTGGCTCATCGACGAGTTCAAGAAGGAAGAAGGGCTGGATCTGCGCGCCAAGGGCAACGAGATGGCGCTGCAGCGGCTGCGCGATTCGGCGGAGCGGGCGAAGATCGAGCTTTCGACGGCGATCGAGACGGAGATCAACCTGCCGTTTATTACGGCGGACGCTGCGGGTCCGAAGCACCTGGTCAAGAAGCTGACGCGGGCAAAGCTTGAACAGCTGGTGGAGGAGATCATCCAGCGCTCGGTAGAGCCGTGCAAAAAGGCGATGACCGATGCGGGCGTGGACGCGAGCAAGATCGACGAGGTTGTGCTGGTCGGCGGGCAGACACGCATGCCGCGGATCCAGCAGCTGGTGAAGGATCTGTTCGGCAAGGAAGGCCACAAGGGTGTGAACCCGGACGAGGTGGTCGCGATCGGTGCCGCGGTGCAGGCGGGCGTGCTGGCGGGCGAAGTGAAGGACCTGCTGCTGCTGGACGTGACGCCGCTGACGCTGTCGATTGAAACGCTGGGTGGTGTGGCCACGACGATGATTCCGAGGAACACGACGATTCCGACGAAGAAGACGGAGACCTTCTCGACGGCGGCCGATTCGCAGACCGAGGTCGAGGTGCACGTGCTGCAGGGCGAGCGCCCGATGGCGGCGCAGAACCGGACGCTGGGCAAGTTCAAGCTGAGCGGCATTCCGCCGGCTCCGCGCGGGATTCCGCAGATCGAGGTCACCTTCGACATCGANNGACATCGACGCCAACGGCATCCTGAACGTCACGGCGAAAGACACCGCGACCGGCAAGGACCAGAAGATCCAGATCACCTCGTCTTCGGGTCTGAGCAAGGAAGAGGTCGAGCGCATGGCGAAGGAGGCTGAGGCGCATTCAGCCGAGGACAAGGAGAAGCGCGAGGAGATCGAGGCGCGCAATCAACTCGACGGCCTGGTCTACAACATCGAGAAGATGCTGAAGGAGAACGGCGACAAGGTGTCCGGCTCCGAAAAGGCCGAGGTCGAGACGGCGCTGGCGGACGCGAAGAAGGTGCTGGAAGATAAGCCCACTCCTGCCGATATGAATGCTGCGCGGGAGAAACTGACGCAGGCGTCGCACAAGCTGGCGGAGGCGATGTACAAGGCCAACGCTTCGAGTGCGGGTGCTGGTGTTCCTCCGACGGACGGTGAGGCGGCTGCGGCCGGGACCGCCGACGAGGGTAAGAAGGACGAGGGAGTGATCGACGCCGAGTACGTGGACGTCGAGGACAAGAAGTGACGTCGTTTGCTAGGCGTCTGAGCCTCGCGGCGTCATCCTGAGCGCTTTTGCGTGAAGGATCGTTTGGCTCAGGGGGCGTTCCACGGAGCGCCCCAAACTTTCAATGCAAGAGGGAGTCAGTTGCAGTTGAGGAGTTCAATCGGTATGACGAGCACACTTTGGAAATGCGAACAGATGCGCGCGGGCCGGATCACCAACCAGATTGTGTTCGACGATGAGAAACAGGCGCAGCATTTTGTTCGCGAAATGCGGCAGGTGGAGCCGGACATTTTCTGGCGGATTGAACCGGTGGATGCGCAGATGGTCTGGAACTGAGGCTTCATCATTGGGTTTAACGCTGAGCGTTAAACGTGCTACGCTAAAGAGGTGATCCGGTCTTTTGCGGATGAAGATACGCGACAGCTCTGGCTTACCGGACGAAGCAGAAGATTCGGCAATATCGCTCGTGTGGCGCTCCGAAAACTGCAGATCGTCGGCTTTGCGTCACGGGTGGAAGATCTCAATTCCCCGCCCGGCAATCGTCTGGAAAAGCTCCGTGGAGATCGCGAAGGCCAATACAGCATCAGGATCAACGACCAGTATCGAATCTGCTTCCGATGGGAAGATAAAGACGCCGTATACGTTGAGATAACGGATTGTCACTAGAGGAACAACGATGCCCATCCCCGTCAAAGCCGGCGAACGCAGCATCCCGATTCATCCCGGGGAGTTTCTCCGCGAGGATTTCATGAAGCCGCTGGGTCTCTCGGCAAACGCTCTCGCCCTCGCCCTGCGCGTCCCGGTCACGCGCATTTCGGAAATCGTACGGGAACGCCGGGGCATCACGGTGGAGACGGCTATGCGCCTGGCGCAGTATTTCGGTACCTCGCCCGACTTCTGGATCAACATGCAGAAGTCCTGGGAGGTTGGCATCGCAACCAGGGAGTTGTTGCCGCGGATTCGCGCCGAGGTGAAGCCGGCGACACGGGATCACGGATCTCGAACACTGCGGCAAAAGGCAAGCGCGTAAGGATCCGGAAAACATGCCACCGACCCAGCACAAAGACTATTACGCGATGCTCGGCGTGAAGAAGACCGCCACCGGGGAGGAGATTCGCAAGGCCTTCCGCAAGCTTGCGCGCAAGTATCACCCCGACGTCAATCCCGGCGATAAAAAATCCGAAGAGAAGTTCAAGGAAATCTCCGAAGCCAACGATATTCTTTCCGACGAGAAGAAGCGGAAGATCTACGACCAGTTCGGCTTCTACTCCGACCAGATCGATCCGGCGACGGCGGAGGCTGCGGCTCGCGGCGGATATGGCCCGGGCGGCTCGCGCGGAGGAGCCCAGGAGGGCGTCCCCTTCGACTTCGACGGCTTCGATTTTTCAGAGGAAGCGCCCGGCGCGTCGGGTGGCCAGGGCTGGGGCAACTTCCGCGACATCTTTTCCGGGATGTTCTCGCGTGGGGGGGCTCAGGCGCAGGGGCCGCAGCCGGGCACCGATCTGGAGTACACGGTCAACGTCGATTTCTGGACGGCGATCCGGGGCGGAGTGGCGCGGCTGGAAATCCAGCGCCAGGAAGTGTGCGCGACGTGCCACGGGCGCGGCTCGATGGGCGGCACACAGACCTGCCCGGAATGCCACGGTACCGGCCAGGTGACGCAGATGGGCGGGCGGATGAAGTTCAACATCCAGTGCCCGCGCTGCGCGGGCACTGGCAAGGTTCAGAATCCGTGCCCGACCTGCCACGGCGAAGGCGTGCTCTACCGCACCGAGCCGCTGGAATTCCGTATCAAGCCCGGCACGCGCGATGGGCAGCGCATCCGCCTGGCGAGCAAAGGCAACGCGGGCACGCATGGAGGCGCAGCGGGCGATCTTTACCTGATCATCCGCGCCGGCTCGCATCCGGTGTTTACGCGGACCGGCGACGACATCTATCTCACGCTGCCGGTGACCGTGTCGGAGGCGGCGCTGGGGGCGCGCATCGAGGTGCCGACGATCGACGGACGCGCGCAGCTGAGGATTCCGCCGGGCACGCAGAGCGGTCAGAAGCTGCGCATGCGCGAGCGCGGCGTGCCGTCGGCGACGAAGGATGGGGTTCGCGGCGACGAGATTGTCACCGTGGAGGTTTCAGTGCCGCAGCTGCGCGACGAGCGCTCGCGGGAGATTCTGCGGGAGTTCGCGAAACTCAACCCGGAGGATCCGCGCGAGGCGATTTGGGCGAAGGTGTAGTCGCTGTGGCGGCCACAAATCATCCGGATCGGAAGAAGTCGTAGCTGTGCTCTCCATCTCTACTCCACGTCTGCTGCTCCGCGAACTTAAGTCCGCCGACGCGCCTGCGCTCTTTGAGGTTCTCGGCGATCCGGAAACCATGCGCTTCTATCCGCAGCCGTACAGCCGCGAAGAAGTGGATGAGTGGATCGGACGACAGATCGGCCGCTACGCGATGGGGGCCGGGCTGCTGGGGGTCGTTCTGAGAGACTCCGGAACCCTGATCGGCGACTGCGGGCTCGTCTGGCAGGAGGTTGAGGGAGTGGAGGAGCCAGAGATCGGCTATCACGTCCATCGCGAACATCAGGGCCGCGGATACGCAACGGAAGCGGCGCGGGCGGTCCGGGACTATGCGTTTGGCACGCTGGGCTGCGATCATGTGATTTCGATGATTCGACCGGAGAATCTCGCGTCGCGACGGGTTGCGGAGAAGAACGGCCTGACGGTGAACCGTACGATTTTTTGGCGCGGGTACGACCATTGTGTCTATCAGCTCAGGAAGGCGGGCACGTAATGTCTCTTTTCCGCGGACCCTGGCCCAAGCCTCCCGACGCTCAGGATGCCGACACACGCCATGCCACGCAGCTGCTGAATGCGTCGATGGCGTATGCGCGGCTGATCCTGAAGCGCTATGGGCAGCTCGCCCCCTTTGGGTTTTCTATGGATCGGGACGGCAACGTTGTGCGCGAGACGATTGAAATCCCGCGGCTGCCCCGCGACCCGGAGCGTCTGTTCAGGCTGCTAACGGAGCACGTTGCGGAGCGCGTCCGCCGGGGCATGATTCAGGGCGTTGCGGTGTGCGCCAACGTTAGCCTTGCCACGCCGTCGCAGGAGGGATACACCGACGCGGTCGATCTGACGATCGAGCAGGAGTCCGGGCATGCCCTGCGGGTGACGGTTCCCTACACGATTTTGGGCGGTCAGTTNNGACACATTCTCGTCGCCGTGCCGGGGCCGGCAGTGCATAATGTGAGTCGGAGATGGCGAGCAAACGCAAATCCAAAGGGGCGTACATGATCTCGGCGGTGGCTGAGATGTACGACATTCATCCGCAGACGCTGCGGCTCTACGAGCGCGAGGGACTGCTGAAGCCGTCGCGCACGGAGGGCAACACGCGGCTCTACACGGACGAGGATCTGGAACGGCTCGAGTTCATCCTGAACCTGGCACGCGACCTGGGCGTGAACATTGCCGGGATCGCGATCATCCTGCAGATGCGCGAGCGCATGGAGGCGATGAACCTGCAGATGCAGGACTTTGTGAACTATGTGCGGACGGAGATGCTGTCGCGGATGCAGCATGCCGGGGAACCGAGCGCCGCGATGGTACCGTTGCGGCGGCCGATGATCGTTCCCGCGGACAAGCCGACAAACAGCCGCAAATAGAAAAGCGTGCCGCCTGGGCACGCTTTTCACTTTCCTGTTGCCTGATGGCCGGTTTTAATGCGGCTTGCGGTATTCGATCTCGTCGTCGCGCAGGTAGTACTCCGCCGAGCAGGCATCGCCGCCGCAGATCATGGACTCGAGGCCGTAGTACTGGGCCCTGGTGATCAGCCCCAGGCATCCGCATTTGGGGCACGCCAGCACGGCGACAAAAGGATTCCGCGCGTCGCCCATAGGCGCCGCATTGTCCAGCACAAAGAGCGTTCCTGGTTCCATCTGCTCCGGTATCCACTCGTCCAGCATCTGAAGATCTTCCTGCATATAACCTCCTGAGTTTGTGCTGTGTGCTGTTGCATCCAGCGCTGGGAAATCGCCGGATCGAATCGCGGTCATCCTTTTGGTGTGCTGGTTTTGGCGCTGCCTCCTCTTCTCGATGGAGCCAAAGCTCCGTCCTTAGCAGGGAACCTCCTGCTCCTTTAGACACTGGTTGGTGGGAAAGATCGCTGCGCTCAAAGGAGCGCTTCCGGATCGCGCCGCATGTGCCGCGGGTTGCGCGGCGGCCTTGCTCGTGCTCGACTCTCGCTCGGGCATCACAGGCGGTGCCTCTGGGGTCGCCTCGATCCGGTACGATGCAACATCGCGAATCCTGGCAGCCCGTCAGTTGACGCCATTCTCAGTGCCGCGCCATAAAGTGTCAATGCCAACTTTGGGGCCAGGTTATCTCACCAGGTTCGTCACCGTTGTGGCCCGCTTTGGTCACAGGCCTGGCGATCACTTTTGTGTCACGCGGCATTCATCTGGCGGTGTAAAAGGCCAGGCGGGGGAGGTGCAGTGTTTAGAGTTTGGAGTTTGGAGTTTGAAAAGCGCTAGCTGTGGAGTCTCAAC
>PMAM01000164.1 GCA_003152595.1 Acidobacterium sp. | reverse complement strand
TGTGGGTGTAGTCATTTGCTGAACCTCTGTTTCCTTGCCGGTGTCATCGTTCCATGCTTCAAGCGAAAGTCCTGGAGATACGAAAGTGAAAAGTCCGCAATGTGATCCGCAATGCGTTCCACCTGTCCGGGTGTCATCTTGAGTTCCGGCCAAATCTCCGTCAACAGAGGACCCGGCAGAACGTAAGCAAGAACCTGTCCCACCACGCTGATTGCACAAAGTCGGGTGTTGTCATCATTGGGTGGCAGGCCAATAATTCTTCCGATGAGTTCCAGTAGTCGCTTGTAGATCGGCCGAGTTAACTTATCGATGAGTTGTCGAAGCGCCGGTGTGGGCTGTGCGAACTCATGCGCCAGGAGTCGGGAATGCCAATCCGGTAAATCTTTCCCATTGATGCTCCGAAGTCGAGCTCGAATCAGAGCTCGCAGCATGTCTTCTGGAGAGATGTTTTGATCAGGCGCGCTGTGAACAGCCAATACTTGGGCAGCTCGCACAGATTGCTGCAAGACCTCCGTATAGAGGCCTAATTTATCGCCGAAGTGATAGTTGATAGCAGCGACATTCGCTCGCGCTCCTGCACAAATCTCGCGAATAGTCGTGGCCTGATAGCCCCGATCTGCGAAAACCGGGCCAGCGACCTCCAGCAACCTCTCGCGTGTTGCGTCTGCAGCCTCGGGCAGGCGTTCGCGCCTCAGTACTTTCATCCCGAGATGTGACCGGTTTCTGTTCATGTTCAAACGCTAGTTTGAAACAACAATTTGCTGATTGCTGTATCGAATAGCTCAGTGCGTCAATTCGCGGGATGGAACGATAGACCTGCAAGCCCTCCAGCACCTGCGGTGCAAAGGCTTGAGCCCTGGACTCAGGGCAATTGCCACCCGACATTCGCGATTGCTGCTGATCGTTCCTGAATGGCGGGAACCCGTCCTTTGGGGGATCAACTGCCGAAAGCAGGCCAACCCGCTCATTGACATCGTTCTGGATGGTTTGTCGGCAATACGGAACTTTCGACCCGCTGGGCCTTCGTCACGCCGAAGCCGCCCGGTCCAAAAGGCCCCCGGCAGAGCCCGGCCCCAATCCGTTGATTCCTCATGCGCCGTCTACGATGCGGCCCGGTGGTCAGAAAGGTAACGTCTGTGAACCAGAAAGCGAAGGAGAGTCCCTATATCCGGTTGACGGGGATCGATCCCGACGACTCTGGGTGGGAATGCAGAGCGGCACGCAGTTCGCGTTGCAAAGCTACCCACTCCCGCTATTATCGAAGCCAGAAGGAGCGGCTGCAACGAAAAGAGTGCCCTACACTGGAGTGCGATGCTCCTTACGCTGACGACCACGCACGAACCGGCCACCGAGTCCAGCCTTCTGCAAGGCGTAAGCCGAGCCCCAACGCGCGAGGAGGCTCTCCACGCGCAAAAAGGCCACGAGGATACCCAGTCTCGGGGCCCTTCGTGTCTACCCCACTACTCTCTTCAGGATCATCTTCGCCAGGCTGATGCTGTCTGCAACGGGCTGACCCTGAACTACCATGTGGAATGCACGGTGATCACGCGAGTGCTCTGCTAAACGCGAGGCACGTTCGATGCGCGGGAGTGTTCTCTCACTGCGCAATGAAAAACCCCCGGGGCGATATGTCCCCGGGGGTTTTCGTGTGTTGCCCTCTGTTTCTTTTGGTTGACTTGTTTGGTCTGATGATGCAGTTCCACGCCAAAACCAGCCGCGCCAAACCCAGCAGAGACCGCTCGCCGAAAAATCGCCTCGTTCCACTGTTCGACCCGCCTGCGGTGGCGCCGGGGCTGAACCGCCGGAGTTTTGGTCGGGCGGTGGATATAGGCAATATTCTGGTGCATGTTTTGGTGCATGTTGGCAGTGGACTTTTCTGCGATTTGCTGCGACGTCCTGCAACTTCGACTGTTCGCTGAGACCCGCGTCATTACTGGCTATTTGCGATTCCTTGCTGCAACCTGCAAGGTCATGCAAAGTCACCGAAATGGGACTCAAAATCCGCCGGCCCTCGCGGCCATGGGGGATCGCCCCCCCTCCCGCCAACAAAACAAAGAGCTTAGATCATCCCGGCCCCTCAAATCCGGGGAGGCCAAAATCGTTTGGTGGCTTTTGGTTTCTGCATGCGGCGAGGAAGAACGCCGGAAAGGAAAAACCGGCTCAATGAGCGCACTGGCCTCTTGTCAGCAACCGAGGACGATCCATCACAAGCACTTCTTAGCGCACCCTCGCCACGTGGCGAGCGTACCAGGAGCAGCTAGCTCGTGGAGGCCCGATCGCATAGCTAACCCCGGCTAGCACAGGATGACCATAAGACCCTAGTCGCTGAACGGGACGCCATACATCAGCAGAGCAGTACGAGGGGGACGATGCTGTGCCCCGACCATGGTCGGGTTCCTGCCCATGGCCTTCCAGATCCGGACCGCAGCAGCGTTCATGTAGAGCAGCCGCACCTGATCACGGTTTACGCCACGCTCGCTGTAGATACTGATCGTGGTCAGGAGCCGGGTCTCCCCCGACTCAATCAGATAAGGTCCGATGCTGAAGGGCGGAGCATTGAGAACGTCCTGCACCTCGTCCGAACTCTGGGCGACGATCTCGTAATTCAGTGACTTCTGCGAACTCTCCGGGCGTAAACGAAACAACAAATCGTTCGAAGTATGCCCGGAGGAAAATCCTGGGTTGCTCGTTGCGCCATCTTCATTGTTCATAATGAATTTGCCTTTGCAAACGAGTAATACCGCCGCCAGCAATTGACGCAACGGATGGCGCGAAGTCGAAACGGAACGAGTACCCTGTCCAGCCACTCCGGCTCGGCTGACTTGAACTCGATGGAACTGCACAGAGGACATTTCCGCCGAATCCATAGGAATCGCGGAATTATAGGTGGCCAGTTCAGTCTTGCGCTGTTCATATAGATCGATCCCTCTTCACGCTACGATGTCGCTGGATCGCCAGGGGTAGAATTGCTGTCCAGCCACGAAAGAAGTTCACGGACGCTGCCGGTCGCAAGAGCCACGCACGAGTCTCCTGCTCCGTAATAGAGGTGAATCGTGTCACCATCCGCACCAATGGTCTGCCCGCACGGGAACACGACATCCTTGACATCGCCTCCGCGCTCATACGGAGCTTCGGGACCGAACATCCAGGAATCCCCGCGTTGCAGGCATATCTCCGGATTCTCCAGATCGAACAGAGCCAGACCAATCCGATAAATACTACCCGAGGCCGTCTGCCGGACGCCGTGGTACAACGTCAGCCAACCCTTCTCAGTTTCAATCGGAGGCGAACACAGGCCGATCTTGTTGGCATCCCACCAACCGCCGCGCCGCGCCTCCAGGATGATTTTGTGTCGACCCCAATGCCGCAGGTCGGGTGAATACGAGATCCACATGTGCGCGCCCAGCGTTGTTACCGGCCGATGGATCAAGGCCCAGTATCCGCCGATTTTCCGTGGCAACAGAGCCGCATCCTTGTCCTCCGGCTGCATGATGACGCCGTAGCGTTCGAAACTCCTGAAGTCTCTGGTGAGCGCGAGCGATACTCCTGGGCCACCCCGGGCGAAAGAGGTATACGCGATGGCGTATTGCTCCAGCTCCGGTACGTAAGTGATACGAGGATCCTCGATACCCCAGCGCTCTTCGCGATACTTTCGGGGTTCTGCGGGGAACGTCGGCGTCGCGTCGATGCGCCATCCATCGACTCCGTTCGCGGACCGAGCCACAGTCAGATGCGACAGCCCGCGCCGGTCTTCTACGCGGCACAAAAGCAGAGTATCGCCGTCGGCCAGCCGCACCGCGCCCGCATTGAAAACGCTGTTGACCGCATAGGGCCAGTTATCCCGGCTCAGAATTGGATTTCCGGAATGACGAGTAAACAGGGAAAGCTGCGGATCGCCGTCGGACGAGTGCCGATCTGCAAAATCGTGGTCCGGCTGTGTGGACGGAAGAAGAATGGAAGTCAAAGGCAAACGCTCATTTCCTGATTCAGGTGCCCTGCAGTGGAGGTTTCTACGGCTTGCATATCAAGCAAAGCCATGAGGAACGAGAGGGTGGATTCAGCCCCCTGATTTTCGTTTACGCGATCCGGATGCAGCCCGTCTCTGCAACCTCCGGTCGCGGCATCGTACAGCGGAACCTGCAGGTCGTTCTCTCCGAGAAACCAGCGGAAGGCCGACCATGCTTCGTCCAGCCACAAGCTGTCTCCGCTTACCCGGTATGCCTGAAGACATGCGGCTACGGTGGCGCAGGCCTCCACCGGCTGCTGGTCGAAGCGAGCCTTGTCTTTCCCCTTCGCGAAGAATCCTGTGGAGCCGATCGGTACAAATACGTGA
>PMAM01000184.1:5190-12953 GCA_003152595.1 Acidobacterium sp. | reverse complement strand
CGGCCGTTCAGTTGGCGCAGCTGAGTGCGGCGCGGTCGTTCCGGATCATTCAGGATGCAGCAGAACGCGTGCTGGGCGCGGTGGCCGAAGGCGATATGCTGCGCACGCAGATGGCGATCTACCGGAGGCTGGCGAAACATGAGCCGGTAAATACGGTCGCGATGGGGCGCGCGGTGGCGGAGGAAGTGATCGCGGCGGAACGGTACCCGCTGTAAACCTCACCCTGGAGGAGCCAGCGCGCACAGCGTCTGGACCGGTACTCGGCTTTTCTATCGTGGTGACGAACCCTGCAGCAACCCTTCGACCAGAGCCGCCCACTCCTCATCGAGCGCGGAGCGATAGAAGATGCGGCCGGCGCGCGAGTACCAGTAGTCGGCGTTAGAAAGAGAGCCTTCGCGCCGGTGGAGGTAGGCGTGGACGGCCATGCCTTCCGTGCTGTCCAGTTCGTCGACGAGGGCGTGGGCGCGCGTCCAGTCGCCTTTCTTGTCCCACCAAAGGGCGGCAAGCGGCGCGGGCAGGGCGTCGGGCGGCTCAGCGGATGCCAGGGATGCGTGAAATTCGTTTGGCGTCATCATCGTGCGCGCCTCCACGCGGCCCAAATGCTGTTTACCATGGCCGGTGTTATTGCAGGATCAATTTTCCAATTGTAGCCAGCTGCATGTTCGAGGTGCCTTCGTAGATGGAACCGATTTTCGCGTCGCGGTAGAACTTCTCCATCGGGTAGTCGCGGACGAAGCCGTAGCCTCCGTAGATTTCGACCGACTGGCTGGCCACCTGCTCGGCCACGCGCGAGGCGAAGAGCTTGGCGATGGCGGCTTCCTTCACAAACGGGATGCCGGCGCCTTTCATGCGCGCGGCGTTGTAGACCAGGTTGCGCGCCGCTTCGATCTGGGTGGCCATCTCGGCCAGAGCGAACTGCACCGCCTGGAATTCGGCGATGGGCTTGCCGAACTGCTTACGCTCCTTGCTGTATTTCACGGCCAGCGACCAGGCGCCTTCGGCCAGGCCGAGCATCTGCGCGGCGATGCCGATACGGCCCTCGTTGAGGGTCTCGATGGCAATCTTGTAGCCTTTGCCGGATTCGCCAACAACGTTCGACGCCGGGATCCGGCAGTCGTCGAAGAGGAGCTCGCAGGTGGAGGAAGCGCGGATGCCCATCTTGTCTTCTTTGTGCCCTACGGTAAAGCCCGCTGTCCCGCGCTCGACCATGAATGCGGTAATGCCGCGGTAGCCAGCCTCAGGATTGATAGTGGCGAAGACGAGGAAGAGGTCTGCCTCCTGAGCGTTCGAGATCCAGAGCTTGCGCCCGTTCAGAACAAAAGCATCGCCATCAGCACGGGCCTGGGTCGTCAGAGAAAAAGCGTCCGACCCGGACCCGGCTTCGCTGAGCGCGTAGGCGCAGACGGTTTGCTGTGCGAGGCGAGGCAGCCACAGGCGCTGCTGTTCCGGCGTGGCCCAGCGAAGCAGCGCATTGATGGCGAGCGTGTTCTGCACGTCCACAATGACGGCGACAGCCGGGTCGACACGGGAAATTTCTTCGACGGCGAGCACGGCGGAGAAGAACGAAGCGCCGCCGCCGCCCAGTTCGGGGGGAGCCTCAATGGCCATGAGGCCCAGTTCAAAGAGCTGGCGAAGGATACCCTCATCGAGATGCTGGGCTTCGTCCATGGCGCGCACATGCGGCGCGATCTCCTGCTGGGCAAACTGGCGTACCGTGTCGCGGAGCAGCGTCTCGTCTTCGGTGAGCGAGGTCAGCGGGAGGATGGTGTCGAGGGGCTCGGCCATGGCATACAGGGTACAAGGTAGAGGGCACAGAGTGCAGCGGGAACCGGCCGCTGCACTATATTCGGAAGAGCATGTCCTCGGTCTACCTCGGCAAGGCCGTCCTGATTCATTTTTCGGGACACGATCATCCCGGCCTGACAGCGGAGATCACGCGCACGCTGGCGCGGCATCGCATCGGCGTGCTCGACATCGGACAGGCGGTGGTGCATGAGGCGCTGTCGCTGGGCATCCTGATCGAGCTGCCGCCGGATGAGAGCCTGGCCGCGCTGAAGAGGGAGTTGACGGAGCGCGCCCACGAGTTGCAGCTGACGGTGCGTTTCTCCGCTGTGCGGCCGGACTCGCTCGAGCACTGGCTGCGCGGGCTGCATCAGCAGCATTTCATCATCACGATTCTGGGGCGCGCGATTACGGCGGAGCACCTGGCCCGGGTAACGACCATCATCGCAGCGCACGAAATGAATGTGGATCGCATCGACCGTTTGTCGCAAGGGCTATCGGCGAACGATCCGGCCGCGAATGCGTGCGTGGAGCTGGCGGTGAGCGGAGCCTCGGCGCAGGAGCCGGCGATGCGTGCGGATTTTCTGGCCGCGGCGCAGGAGCTCTCCATCGACATCGCGTTCCAGCGCGAGAGCATCTTCCGGCGTAATCGGCGGCTGTTCGCGTTCGACATGGACTCGACGCTGATCCAGGGCGAGGTGATCGATGAGCTCGCGAAGATGGCCGGCGTGGGCGACGAGGTTGCGCACATCACCGAGGCCGCGATGCGCGGCGAGCTGAATTTTGACGAGAGCTTCACGCGGCGCGTGGGATTGTTGCGCGGATTGCCTGCAGAGCGTGTGGAGTCGCTGCTGGAGACGATTCCGCTGGCCCAGGGGGCGGAGCGGCTGATCCGCACGCTGCGCATGCTGGGCTACAAGACGGCGATTCTGTCGGGTGGCTTCACGTTTTTTGCGCGGCGGCTGCAGGAACGGCTCGGCATCGATTACGTTCACGCGAACGAATTGGAGATGGCGGACGGGAAAGTGACGGGACGTGTCGTTGCTCCGATCGTGAATGGCGAACGCAAGGCGGCGCTGCTGGCCGAGATCGCCCACGCGGAGGACATTTCGCTCGAACAAGTGGTAGCGGTGGGCGACGGCGCAAACGACATTCCCATGCTGAAGGTGGCAGGCATGGGCATCGCGTATCGTGCGAAGCCGCTGGTGCGGCAGAGCGCGCCGCAATCGATTTCGGCGCTCGGCCTCGATGGATTGCTGTATTTGATTGGGGTGCGGGATCGCGATCTGGTTGTCAGCGATGGAGGGATCGGCCGATGAAGCGGCCAGCGCAAAAGCGGGCGACCGGTCCTGGCAACTCAGTCATGCCGCCTCGCGCCAAAGTCAAACTGAAACCGCCGTTTCCCTTTGTTCTGGAGGCGCTCGCAGCCTTGCAGCCCGAGGTACGCCGCATGTTCTCCGGCTTCGCGGTCTATCTGGGCGACCGGATCGTTTGCATGCTGCGCGATCACGTGAAGTCCCCCAGAGACAACGGCGTTTGGCTGGTGCTTGCGGAGGGCGTCGATCCCGCCAACAAGAATCTCCGGCGGGAGTTCCCTTCCCTTCGCTCCATTGAACTGCTGGGCGGCAAGATCGGGCACTGGCTGCTGATTCCGTCGGACGGTCCCGATTTTGAAGTGGCGGCCGCGCACGCTTGCGAGCTGCTGCTGCGTCGTGATCCGCGGCTGGGACGGGTACCCGCGTCGCGGCGCTGAGGACAGCGTGCGATTGCTAATGCATCCCGTTGCTGTTAGTGGGTTGTGGCTGCGGCGGCGAGGGCCGCTTGTGCGGCTTCTTCTTCGGCGATCACTAACGGCCGCGCCGTGCTGAACCCGGGCATGACGCGCAGTCGATTGAGGATCTTTTTGGTCAGCCCCGTCAGCGGCAGTTCGGGCAGGTCGAATACCGGAACCCAGACGCGCTCGGCGGTATCCCGCGCGAGCAGCTTCTGCTCGTTCATGGTGAGACCGTAAACCGTGACGTAATAATTCGTGTTCGTGATGGAGTGGCGAACGGTGAGCAGGAGCATGTCCTCGCTCTCCTGGCCCTCTTTCACGTTCGGCAGTTCCCACATGTTGGGCATCTGCGAGGCGTCGGCGGCGCGGCGCTGCAACAGCACTTCCGCCTTCGGCCACTGGCGGCGCTGCACCAGGGCAAGGGCGGTCTTGCGGCTCAGCATCTTTTTGGTGCGCGGCACGGCGTGCTCGCCGCGCGTGGCGCATCCTTCGCGCACGGGGCAGGCGAGGCACATCGGGCTCTTCGGCGCGCAGAGGGTGGCGCCCAGGTCCATCATGGCCTGGTTGAAATCGCCGGGCCGTTCGCGGTCGACCAGCTGCTCGGCGGCGCGGCGCAGTTCACCGCTGCGGGCAACGCCGGGGACAGGCTCGTGGCCAAAATACCGAGTGAGCACGCGCTCGACGTTGCCGTCAACGGCCGCCACTGGCTCCGAAAAGGCAATGCTGGCGACAGCGGCAGCGGTATAAACACCGACGCCGGGCAAACGGCTCAGAGCGGCCGCGGTCTGCGGAATCACCCCTGCGTGTTCGGAAACAACGGCGCGAGCAGCTTCGTGCAGGGCGCGCGCGCGGCGATAGTACCCGAGTCCGCTCCACAGCGCCAGGACTTCGGATTCGTCCGCCTGTGCGAGCGACTGGAGCGTGGGATAGCGGGCCATGAAGCGCGTGTAGTAGTCGATGACGACAGAGACTCGGGTCTGCTGCAGCATGGTCTCGGAGACCCAGATAGCCCAGGGGTCGCTCGTCTGCCGCCACGGCAGCTCGCGCGCATTTTGATCGAACCATTGCAGCAAATTACGGCGAAAGTCCAAAGGCGTGCCTCTTCCCTCACGGGGATTGTAAGTTTGATTCCAGTCATTTTTGTGGGATTCGGCAATACCACGAAAGCGGATACACCTGAAAGATTACTTTGGGGGGAAGCCCTTCGGGGGAGAGCGGTTAGAAGGCAGCAGCCGGTGGTCAGCGCTCCGTAGTCAGTCCGCGATCGCACGCGACGGGATCAGTATGCCTTCGGTGCCGGCGAGTCGAATCCTCGCTGCCGCTGACCGGCTTTTTGCTGACCGGTTTTTAGCTGACTGCCGACCGCTAACCGCTGCCCGCTATCGACTGTTCCTTCTCCTGTACCCTGAACGGTTGCGCATGGACTCTTCTTCCTTCATTCGCCGGCTGCCGAAAGCGGAGCTGCATCTGCATCTGGAAGGCACGGTGACTCCGGAAACCCTGGTGGAGCTCAGCCGCCGGCACGACGGCGCGCCGCTCGAGCTGGAGCAGGCGCGAGCGCTCTACGCCTACCAGGATTTCACCGGCTTTCTGATGGCGTTCAAAGCCATCAGCGAGCATCTGCTGACCGCCGAGGACTACGAGCTGATCACCTGGCGCATGCTGGAGCGGCTCGCGGCGCAGGGTGTGGTGCACGCCGAGGTCTACGTCTCGGTGGGGGTGGTCTACTACTGGCGGCGGTGCGCGTTTGAGCCGCTGTTCGAGGGCATGGAGCGCGCGCGAGTGCGTGCGGAGCGCGAGCTCGGCATCACCCTCTACTGGATCTTCGACGCCGTCCGCCACTTCGATCCTGAAGAAGCCGCGAAAGTCTTTCGCAAGGCGGCGGAGATGCGGGAGCAGCATCTGTCGATCATTGGAATCGGCATTGGTGGCGACGAGCGGCGCACCGGCGCAGAGCCCTTCCGCGAGCTGTACGAGGAGGCGCGCGACGCGGGCCTGCGGCTGACCGCCCATGCCGGCGAAACCACGGGACCGGATGCCATCTGGGGCGCCCTGAACATTGGTGCCGAGCGCCTGGGCCACGCCTTGTCGGCGATCCACGATCGGGAGCTGATGGAGGTGCTCGCCCAGCGGCAGGTGCCGCTCGAAATCTGCGTCACGTCGAATGTGAAGACAGGGTGCTGCCTGCGCATGGAAGATCACCCGCTGCGGCGGTATTTTGACGAGGGATTAATGGTGACGTTGAACTCGGATGACCCCGCGCTTTTCCACAGCGATCTGGCGCAAGAGTACGAACGTGCGCAGGAGCACTTCGGCTTCACCGAGGAGCATCTCAGGGAACTGGCGGCCAACTCCATCGAGGCCAGTTTTTTGCCGCCCGACCGAAAGGTAATGCTCCTTCGGGGGATCGAGTCCCTCCAATGAGGAATTCTCGGCGCAATCTGGCCGATCTATAACGGCATATACCATGCGGACAATGGTAGCTGCGCTCTGATGGTGCGCTATCATGGACGCATGGCGCCTTGGGGATTGCGCATGTTTTGTCAGACAAAGAACAAGATCAGTGAAGTTGTCGAAGCCCTGGTTCCTGAGTCCTCCGCCTCGAGCGCGTTGCGCGCCATCGGGTGGACTTCTGTGGCGCTCGCCGTAACCGCTCTTGGCCTCTACGTCGGCCGCGAGCTGCGCCTCCGCTATAAGATCAAACGCCGCACACCGTCGGACTTCTACTCCCATGCAGGCGAGGAGATGGGGGCCGAGTACGGGATGGGGATCTAGCGCGCGAAGCGCGCAGCTGAAAAGCTGTCAGCGAAACTCCTGTTAGCTGAGGTCCGGTTAGCTGAAAGGCGGCCAGCGGGAGTGCGCAGCAGTCAGTCTTCTCGGATGAGGCGCTGGGCCCGTATTTCGCCGCGATTGCACCATTTGCAGTGGCAGAATGGCGGCTTTCCCTTCGCCGCTGGATAGTACCTCCACCCAGTGACACGCGGTGCGAGGTTCGTGCGCGTGATCTCTCTTGAGTCGATCTTTCTGGGAATGACGACTTCGAGTCCCATCGGGTCAGTGTGCCTGAGGACCGCAGCTACTGCATCCGCCGCCGTCATTTCCAGCTTCTCACCGTTGTACTTACCCACAAAAACGGAATCTCCGTCGGGAATCTTGAACTGAACGCATACCAGCGTTTTGATTCGCCGCCTCTTCAGCTCCCTCGCCCATTGGTGGCTGGTTGCGAAGTTCGGGAGTACCGGCATGGCGTAGACGCCCTGAAATCCCGACCGAAGCCTGGCCGATCTGATTCCATTTCGCAGGATGGTCTGCTCGTTTTTCTTGTCGGCAATGTGGATGAAAGAGGCCATGACGCCCCGCTTGGCAGCTTATTCGTCGCGCTGAAATGTTCTCACAGCCGGAGCGTCGCTAACCGCTTTTCCGCTAACCGGACTTTAGCTAACCGGACCTTAGCTAACCGTCTTTTAGCTGCTCCGTCAGTGCGTCCGCTCCACCAGGTACCGCGCCACCGCCTTCAGCCCATCGGCGGCCTCGCCGTACGGTTNNATCCCAAACACCGCCGGCCACGTCGCCTTGTCGCTGGCCACGTCTTTGCCCGCGGTCTTGCCCAGATGCTCGGAGTCCTGCGTCATGTCGAGCACGTCGTCCACAATCTGAAACGCCAGTCCGGCTTTGGTGCCGAAGTCGGTCAGCCGCCGAACATCCTCCGGCGTCGCGCCCGCATAAACCCCACCCGTCACAATCGAGACACGGATCAGCGCCCCCGTCTTCGCGCGATGAATCGCCAGCACGCTCTCCGCGGTCGGCTTTGAGTGCTCGCCCTCAAGATCCAGCACCTGCCCGCCGATCATTCCTTCGACCGTTCCGGTAGCCTCGGCCACGAGCCCGACGATCTGGATGGCGCGCTCCGCCGTGCACTTGAGTGCAGCAAGGGTCTGGTAAGCGAGGGTCTGCAGCGCATCCCCGGCGAGGATGGCGATCGCTTCGCCGAACGCGACGTGGCAGGTGGGCTTGCCGCGACGCAGATCGTCGTTATCGAGCGCGGGCAGATCGTCGTGGATCAGCGAATAGGTGTGCAGCATCTCGATCGCCGCGCCGAGGTCTTCGATGCCCAGGGGCAGCGTACCGCGGTGGGCCGAGTTCATGCTGCGCGCAGCCTCCATGGCAAGGATGGGTCGCAACCGTTTGCCGCCCGCGAAAACGCTGT
>PMAM01000184.1:1870-5177 GCA_003152595.1 Acidobacterium sp. | reverse complement strand
GACCGCCTCATCGCCGACCGGCTTTTCGCTGACCGCTTCTCCGCTGACTGCTGCTCACCAACAGTGTAATGGCCAGCGCAACAAGCGAAAGGACGATGCCGCCCCATTCATCCGGAGTAACGCGCCAGCGGACGTCGATGTGGCTAACGCCGGCGGCGATCGGAATGACGAGCAGGCCGTCGCTGCGATGCGGCCGCTCGCGAAGTTCGACGCCGTTGACTGTGATTCGCCATGCCGGATAGTCCATGAGACGAACAACGGCGTAGCCGGGCGTGTTGCTGGCGACCGATGCGCTGATGTGTTCCGGACTGGAAAGCGTGATGGCGATGGCGCCGGGGATTTCCTGCGACGGGTCGGCGGTCCACTGTGGATTGTCCCGGGTGGATTCTTCGGCAGTGGCGGAGCCGAGGAGGCGAATCGCCGGCAGCCCCTGCTGGATCGCATCGTTGGCGGCACCCGTGGGCGTGTATTCATCGGTGCCCTCAAAGCCGGTGGCGCGAAAGGTGGCGATCTGCGCGGTGATGTTGTCCTCCTCATCGCAGGGCTGCCAGAACCCGATGGCGCTGACGATCGCCATGCCGCAGGCGAGGAGTAGAATCACCAGCCCTCGCGCTGCGATGGCGCGCCGCGTGGTCTGTTCGCGGGGAATGGCGAGACCCGCGAGCGCGGCGAAGACGACAGCGAGGACCAGAAGCCATCGCCAGGGAAACTGCAGGTACTGGAGTTCGGGGAGATGGTGCCACAGCAACTCGCTGAACGGGAATTGCAGGAAGACGATGACGGTTCCCAGGACGACGAGGCCTGTCCAAACCGAGCTTCGTTTGCGGCGTGAGAGCCAGGCAGCAACAACAGCGCCGACAATCAGCACCACAGCGATCCACGAGACTGTTTGCAGAACGCCGTTGTGATAGATCGCGTCGAAGCGCTCGCCGGGTGAGGTGCTGGGCGGAGGAACGTAGCGGAAGAGGAAGCTGTCCTCAACCCGCATCAGTGGGCCGACGGCGCGGCCGATCTGGACCCAGCGCTCCTGGTAGATCGCCGGAACCAGCCAGAATCCCGCGAGCGCAAGCCCCAGGGGCACAGCGATAGCACCTCGTGCAAGCAGCCGCAGGCGTTTCTTTCGGTCCGCCCGCAGCGCGGCCACCACAACCAGCGGAATCAGCGCGTAGCATCCCATGACGGCGGCCGGAGCGTCAGTGAGCCACAGCGCAGCCACGGTGAGCGAGAGCGGTACGATGGCCGGCCGCTCGCGCAGCGCGAAGAGAATCAGCAGCGGGATCCACGCAGCGGCCAGCAGCTCGGCAAGCGCGCCACGTTCGTAGACCACAAAGATCATGTAGGGGTTCACGACGTACAGGCACGCGGCGATGGTGGCGTGGTCCAGAGGCATCCATTCGCTGGCCATTCTGCGACACGCAAACCCGGCGCCGAGCAGCGCGATCAGCGTGTAGGCGACCGGCGTCCATGACCACGGAAGAATCGCGCCGAGAAGGCCACCCAGCATCCAGCTGAGCGGCGGATAGAAGACGAAGCGCGGCTCGCCGGCAAGGTAGTTGGCAGCGGCGGCCCAGTGCGGATAGAGGATGCCGTCATGCCAGTGAGCGACGACCTCCAGCCAGTTCTGCAGGTGGAAGTCAAAATCCTGGCCGCACGAGGTGCCGCGCCACGCCAGCGGCAGCACCGTGATCAGGATGGTCGCAAGCAGCAGCGAACGCCGCCGCTGCGCACGCGTCGCGTCGGAAGAGGGAGTGGCGGGGAAACGAAACCAGAATCGCACGTCGTGGGTAATCCCGGGTCATTGTACGTTGAGCATCGCTGACCGCTGGCTGCTAACCGCTGACTGCTCGCCTCACGGCTGGAGCCGCAGCGTGTGCGCGGTCGCGGCGGCAACGGCCGCATCGGTGAAGGGCAGCGCGAAGGTTTTGCCGTTGTACCAGTACGTCCACTGGTCGCGGTAGTACGGGCTCAGCGGGTCGCCCGACTCGCCCATCGTGATGTCCGCGGTCGCGCCATCGATGTTCGCCCAGTCGATGGTGAATCGCTGCGACGGTCCAAAGGTGCGGCTAACCTGCTTCACCGTCGAAGTATCGCCGGACTGCGGGAGGACGCCGGTGCCCGTCCATCTCTTGAACCACGGCAGCAGCCCGTAGAGCGGGTGCTCGACATCGACCGGGAAGACATAGCCATAGCGCCAGGTGCGCAGATCGGACGGTGCGTGCTCGTGCTCCAGGCCCTGGCGAACCAGATCGGCGAGGAAGTCGTCCCACGTCTTGTATCGCGGCGGAAGCCAGGCGGCGGGCTCGTTCATCAGGATCTGCTCGCCGGCAAAGAGCGACTCAGCCCAGTGATACAGCCGCCAGTCCTCGCCAAGCTTCGGATCGAGAAGCATGGGGAAGAAGACGCGCTTCGCCGACTCCACGATCGCAGCAGGGGCGGAGTCGATGGTGACGGCGCCGTCCCACGTGCGCAACAAATCGGCGGCCTGGCGGAGGCGTGCGTCTGCCAGGCTGGCGTGGTCGATGCCGTAGGCGAGCCGCTGCGCGATCTCCTGGTCCAACTCGGAGTAGACGTCAGTCTGCAGCGTGAGCATCTGCTCCTGCGTCAGGTGATCCTTGGGCGAGAGCCACTTCCAGATGCGCTCGTTGCGGTACGGATCGCCCCACTCGAGCGTGAGTTCCGTACCGGGCACCGGGCTCTGGGCACCGGGCTCCGAAGAACCGGGTTCGGGCGCTGGTGCGGAAACAGGCGCTCCAGCCACGGGCGTCGCAGGTGAATTCGGATTCGGCGTGACCCGCGCATTCGCGGTCGCCAGCAGGCCGTCGGGCGGATCAAACGCAGAGGGCAGCTGATCGAAGCCGATGTACCCCTGCCACTCATGCTGCTCCTCGGCAATCGGTACGCCGGCAAGGCCGCCGGGGCGAAGCGGAATGTAGCCGACCGCCTGATAGCCGATGTGCCCCTGGTCGTCGGCATAGACCACGTTCTGCGTGGGCGCCCACCAGGTGCTGAGCGCGGCGCGGAAGTCGGTCCAGTTCGAGGCCTGGTTCATGGCGAGCAGCGGGTAGCCCGCCGACTTCGCATCGTAAACGTTCCACTTCAGCGCGATCTCGCGCTTCTCGCCAGGGATGAGCGGCGTGATCACGACGCCGTGCGCGGTGCGGGCGACGTCGACCGTCTCATCTTTCCTGCCGCGGACATGGATCGTCTCCTGCGCGTGCTCGATGGGGTGCCAGGTGCCGTCGGGTGTCTGGTACTGATCCTGCGCGTTGGTGCGCTCGACGTAGAGGTCCTGCGTGTCGCCGTAGAG
>PMAM01000184.1:0-1840 GCA_003152595.1 Acidobacterium sp. | reverse complement strand
GGCCGCTCGCGGTACGCGCCCCCGAGACCACCCACTGGTTCGAGCCTGGATTCGCATCGAGCCAGCAGCCCGCGCAGTGCGCGTGACCGGCGAGTTGATCGACGCGCAGGAGGTCATCGTGCAGCACCGCGATGTTCAGACTGCCATCCTGGCTCTCGTCGAGCGGAACATCGGGCAGGTTCTGGTTCGGCGCGGTGAGGGGCGCCTCGTTGGTGATGGGCGGATGGTCGCGCCAGGAGCCGGTGGGATAGAGGTCCGCGGCCAGCGTGGAGCCCAGGCGCGCCGTGATGCGCTCTCGCTCCAGCTTCTCGGGCCAGTGCTCGTCCAGCATCTGCACCATGCTCATCACCACCAGCATGGAGTCGACCGGCTGCCAGGGCCTGGGCTGGTAGAAGAGCAGGCGGAACTCGGCGGGCAGCCGATCGCCGTGTGAGCCAATGTACGCATTCACGCCGCGCGCGTAGTCGTCAAAGAGTCGGCGCTGGTCGGGCGGCAGCGTGGCGGTGAGTCGCTCGGCGGTGACGCGCATGGCGAGCACGCGCTGCAGGCGGTCGTGTTCGAGGAGCTTTGACCCGAGGATCTCGGCGGCCTCGCCGGCGGCCATGCGGCGCGCCATATCCATCTGCCACAGCCGGTCCTGCGCGGTGACGTAGCCCTGGGCGAAGAGCAGGTCGTCGAGGTTGGCGGCCTCGATGTGCGGAACGCCGTGCTGGTCGCGGCGAACCGTGACCGGCGCCGTGAGGCCCGGGGTGAGAAGGCTGCCGTCGATCTCCGGCAGCGAGTCCTGCATCTTGTGCTTAAGCCAGATGCCGGCGGTGAACGTCGCTCCGGCGAGGACGAGCAGCAGCAGCAGGAAGAGGATCAGGAGGACGCGCAGGAACGGGTGGCGGCGCTTGTCTTCGTCATAGTCAAGGCTGCGGCCAAGAGGCATTCGGCAACATTGTCGCATGCGGCCACCCAAGCCGCTTCCGGCTTGAGTGGCGCGCAGCGGTCAGCGGTCAGCGGTCAGGATCGCCCCTCATCCCAGCTCCCTGCTCCTACTCCCTGTCTTTACATAGACTGCGGCTGGCGGCTCGCCGGCGGGATGATGCCGTTCATGCGCAGGTACTCGACCATCTGGCCGTAGTGGTCCATCGAGTGGGCGATGCAGAAGGCAGCGGTGGATGCCTTTGTCATCTTGAATTGCGGAGGCAGAAAACTGGGGCCCGCATTCCAGGCATTGTCCGTGGTGATGGTGCTGATGGCGGCGTGCGCGTAGGTATAGGAGTCCTTGAGCGCCTTGACGATGTCGTCCTTCGTCTTGAGGGCTTCAATCGTTTTGGGATCGACAGCGGTGGCGCCCGGCACGGTCCAGCCGTGGAAGAACTCGTAGTTGGACTCGGCGAGGTGCTTCACCTGGGCGCCGAAGGTGCGGACGCCCTTGAACTCACCCATCGTGGCCGCCGGAGCGAAGTCGTATTTGTCGGCGGGCATGGCTTCGGCGGCGCCGACGACTTCGTATCCGAGCGCGTTCATGAGCCCATTGAGCGAGTCGGCGGGAGCGATGGGTCCGCTGGGCGTGGCCTGGGCCGCAGGAGTCTGGGCGGACAGGATGGCTGGAACTGCAAGAGCGATACAGATGACTGCACACATCATGCGACGAACGTGCATGGTTGTTGTCTCCTCTGGTGCGGCCGTGGGCGGCCGCGCAGCAAGGCTACCAGAACGGGGATGGAGTGGTCGTCATCGTGTGACGAAAAGAGTTTCCGCCGCGCGGCCCGGCCCCTGGCCCTCGGCCAGGTCCACCCACGACCAGCAGTCGGGAGTCGGCGGCCGGCGGGCGGGCAGTCGGCGTTCGGGC
>PMAM01000078.1 GCA_003152595.1 Acidobacterium sp. | reverse complement strand
CTGCATGACGCACTACACTAGAGCGTACCGGCCGCAATGGGAAGGAGGCCGCTGAGATCGCCGCCCATTCGACCCGCGACCGCAAAGAGATTCACTCGCTCGGTGAAGTCATGGCCGCGCATCGCAGGCTCGCCGCCGAATACGGCAACCAGGCGGATACTGTGGTTCGCGTGGCGCGCGAACGCGCGCGGAGTCAAACCCAGGAAGTGAACCCTCAGCAACGGGTCCGGGAATCTATTACATATTCCCGCGACAAGAATTTCGAGCGTGAGGCCGTCGTTGATGAGCGAGCCCTGGTCCGCGATGCCCTGCGCCGTGGCATGGGCGAGATCACCTACGGTCAGGTGCGAGCCAATCTCGATGCCCGGCTCCATTCAGGTGAATTCCAGGCCATCGAACGGCAGCAAGCGCCGGGCCGCCATTTCACCACGGCCCGAACCATCGAAGCGGAGCGGGAGATTCTTCTCCGGGTGCGCGAAGGACACAATCAGGTACAGCCCGTGGTGACACGCGCCCAGGCCATCAAGGTTGCCGACCGGCACACGCATTTGAATCGCGCTCAAAAGAGCGTGGTCGAAGATGTGCTCAGCTCTCCCGACCGCATTCAGGGCATCCAGGGCTACGCCGGCGCCGGAAAAACGACTGTGCTGGCGACGCTGCGCGGCGCTGTGGAAGCACAGGGTTATGAGGTGCACGGTTTCGCCCCCACTGCGCGGGCAGCTCGCCAGCTTCGCGAGGCCGGGATCGAGGCGGGAACTTTGCAGGGCTTTCTTGCGCGTTCTGCCCAATCAAATGCCGGCCCCGACCGGAGGCAATTCTACTTTGTCGATGAATCGAGCCTCGCCAGCACGAAGCAGATGCGCGATTTCCTCGCTCGACTAGGCGCCAGCGATCGGGTGCTCCTCATCGGCGACACCCGCCAGCACCAGGGTNNAGCTCAATGAAATCGTGCGGCAGAAAGACCCGGCTCTTAAGGCCGCCGTCGAACTGTTGGCCACAGGCCAGGTCTCCGCTGCCCTTGAATCGCTTCAACAACACCGTCGGGTGAAAGAAATTCCGGACAGGGAGGAGCGTATCCGTGCCATTGCCCGGAGCTATGTCGAGTCCCCGGACAAGACCCTCATCGTTTCACCGGACAATGCCTCCCGCCGTGAACTGAATATCGCCGTCCGTCAGGAATTGAAAGCCAATGGAACCCTCAAATCGGACGACAATACCTTTCGTGTCCTTGTCCAACGCCAGGACATGACCGGGGCCGACCGTGGGTGGGCCAACCACTACGAACCCGGCGATGTCATCCGCTACAGCCGCGGCAGCAAGACGCTCGGAATCGACGGCGGCTCTTATCGAACAGTTGCCGCCATCCACCCGGCCGCGAACCTGCTTGGCGTCGACACGGCATCCGGAGAGCCTGTCACCTACGATCCCCGCCGCCTCACCGGCGTCAGTGTCTATCGCGAGGTTCCCCACGAGTTCTCCGTTGGTGACCGGATCCAGTTCACCGCGCCGGACAGGTCACTTGGCGTCGCCAATCGCGACCTTGCCGTCATCGAGTCCATCGCACCGGACGGCCGTCTCGCCGCGAGGCTCGAAGACAATCGCCAGTTAGAATTCGATCCCGCGGATCACCGGCATTTCGATCACGGCTATGCCGTCACCAGCCACAGCGCGCAGGGCCTTACCGCCGAGCGGGTTCTCATTCACGCCGACACTGGCGTCCATCCTGACCTGCTCAACTCCCGCTTTGGCTACGTCGCTGTCTCTCGCGCTAGCCATGAGGCCACGATCTTTACCAACGACGCAGGAAAGCTGGGTCAGCAGCTTGGCGCCGAAGTCAGCAAAACGTCTGCGCTGGAAATCCAGCACGCTCCGTCCATGATTCAGGAGATTGGAATGAGATTCTAACGGGATGCCCGCCCATAAGATGAGGAGAGAAACCGGCCGGAAGACTGCTGAAACAGACACCGTCAGAATGCAAGCGGAATCTCCGAGCGATGAATCCGTGCCGCTTTGTAGTCGTAACGATCGAGCAGCATGCGGACGGCCATCCACGTGGAGACTCGATCGCCTACCGGTCCGCAATGGACGCTCTCGATCGGTAGCTTCTTGCCATCGCCGGTTACCGGGAAAGCAGCCCTCGACGGAATCAGTCTCACATAAGGTGTGAGTTGTCCCCTGGCGGTTCGAAACCGAATCGGGAGTTTGGTGTGGTCGCCGTCATCGGTGCCTTGCTTCAGCAGCTCGCGGCTGCGGACTACCAGCCTCCACTCCTTCTCCACCGCGAAGGCCGGGTTCTTGAACGCTACGCTTTCATCCAAGAGGATCTCCGAGATCGTTCCGGAGGGCCACCCAAACCCTTCAGGAGAGAGGGAGCCGAGGCTTCGGATTGCCTCAGTCACCTGTGGGTCGTCCATGATCGGCACCAGGGAATCCAGGAGCTCGAGTATGCGACGGAGCTGCTCTCCTCGGTCATACTCCACCTTGACGCAGCGGGCGCTATAGACGCTGGGTTCCGGCTTTAAGCCATAAACAATCCCTTCCGATAGAACGCGGAAGCCGACGCTATATCCGCCCGACTGACCGTAGGCACGCCATTGGCTGAGGAGATTGTCTTCTTCACAGAAACAGGTGAGATAGATCGGAGTGATGACGTTGCGTTTGAGGTAGTCGTGGCCAAATTGCCGTTGCAGGGAATACACCAGTCCGCCGGCAATAGAGTCTTCCGGTGGATTCGCTTTTTTCTGCCATACGTCCAGAGCCTCATCGATCAACTGATATCCATACATGATCTCGGTCGAATCATTCAGATAGTAGGCCGAAGTCGCCCAGAGTTCGTCGTTCTCGACGATGCCCTTTAACCCATCGGCCGTGGTGTAGTGATAGAGCACGAAGTTCTTCGGTCGACGAGCAGCGGCTGCCTGGTCCCGATCGTTGTGGAATTGGACGATCCGGTTGTGGGCATCGGTCATTACCTTTTTCGCGTCTGCGGCAGCCATTGTCATCTCTGTCTCTCCGTTCGCCCTCTATCAATGTTGCCCCGGCTCTGCTCCATGCGTTGTGGTGTCATTCCTCTTCGGGCTCATCGGTTTCCTCAGTGGGATCGGGTAAATCCAACGTATGGTAGACAGGTTGGGTGCCCGAGATTCGGCTGAAGAGTTCGAAGGCCAGGCTGCCCGGCTCACAGTGCGAGAGCAACTCAGTCACTGTCTTCTGCCAGGGCTCTGCGAGTCCGGAACGCACCAGGATGGGTATTCCTGGCTGCACTGCACTGACTCCACCGGACGCAAAGCAATTGCTGACGAGGCGATTCATCGCGGCGTCCCTGATGTTTTCGCCCAACGCAGCACACGTCCAAAGAATGTGGAGGGCAAACATCGGATGGTGAATGGCCAGTCCCAGCGGCGCGTCCCCAATCGATCGGACGACGATGAGAGCGTCCTCGGACTCGGAAGTATGAAGCAGACGATCGAGCGCGGCAAAAGTTGCCGTGCCAGCCTCCTCGAGCGGCGGCCAAATGTCCGCCATGCGCCAAAGGATGACTGAGAGTCGATCCTCGTAGCGCGGGTAGCGCTTCATGAGATCGACAAACGCCGCCAGAGCATCGCCGTAGTCTTCGTTGTTCCGAGCGCCTCGGAGCACGGACCACGAGGAGTGAGTCGGGATCGGTTCGTAATCGCTATCGACTCCCTGTTGCTCGAGCGCGACGGCCCGAACGATACGCGCCTCGAGAAACGAGACGATCGCCCTGGGAGCGACGCCGCAGACGCTGGTCAGGAGGCCATCAAAGGAGTGATCTCTCAGTTGCTCCACCTCGACAAGATTGGTGAAGATTGTCTCAACCTGAGTACGCGTTAGCATCGCAGCCGACAAACCATGGTGGCCAAAGATTTCGATGTACTCATGCGCCAAGCTCTGATGCCCATTGATCTTCATCCCTGCGATCAGATCGAGCGATACCGGTCGAAACGCAGCGACCTTGGTTAGCCTCTTCAGCCCCCCTATGGTCGCGTGGAGTACTGCGGGTTCACTTCGGTTTGCGAGGATCGTGAGGATCTCGAGATCTTCGCGGGTGAGCAACTCATGCCAGGCGCCTTGCGAAACGCCCGAGGCAACTGATGCGGCGGTACGAATGCTCTCCGACCGTGCGAAGAGGCCACCATACCGTGCAAACTGGGTGCGGTCGAAGCGTCGCCAGCTGTCGATCGCGATTGCTACATTCCCAGCGGCGATCGACCGCGGATGGTTCAACGCGTACTCGGAGAATGCTTCGAGGAACGCTCTTGATCGGCACATCTGGGTCAGGACCGACCCCCCGGACTTGAGGGAGATACCTGACGCAAAAATCTGGCTGAAGAGTTGTTCGATGGTTTCGACCTGATCCTCTCCGTTCGGAAATCTCTCCTGAAGGGCGGCAATCGCGGCAGTCTGGCGGTCGCGCCGCTGCTGCGAAGGCAGATCGCCGTCGGCGCCCTCGTATTCGTTGGTGCAGAGGATATCGAACAGCTCAAAGAAATCGGGGCGAGGAAGATTTGCGTGAAGATCAGCCGCCGCAGCCCGCACGTGTGCCGACTGGCCCTGGTTCTGTTCGACTGCGCGAAGAATTCTGTGGATCTTCCAGGCCAGCGGCAGGGACACATTGCCGCCATTGAGCCTTCGCCGGAGCATGGCCAGGGCAGCCAGGCGCTCCCTGTCCTGCCAGGCCTGTTCCTCTGGAGTGATGACCGGTCGAAAGTTCGGTTGGAAGACGCCGAGTACGGACATGAAAAAGCGCACAGCGGAGACCCCCGTTCGCACATCTGGCGAATAGGTGGCGCGGTCGATGACCCGGAGCGCACGCTCTCGCAGGCTCTTCGTCATCTCGTAAGGTACGGGGGCCTTGGTGAACCTGAAGGATCCATTCCTCCACTCCTCGATCTCGTACTCATGCACCAGGAGAGGCGCCACCAGGTCGAGTGGAGTGAAGTCACCGTCGTAGGAACTGACTGATTCAGAGAGTTTTTCAACGAATCCAAGGAACCGTGTGTTATAGAGCGTGTACTTGTCCTTCTGATACCCGAGGGCGGACTTGAGGGTTCGTTGGGCAGGCCCGCTCACGTCAGTCGAGTCGTGATGGGACAGCTCCCAGAGTCTGGCGAAGGCATCCGCCGAGACCTTTTCGGTGTAGATCGTGACCCCAAGCAAGGCGGGAAGCTGGGCAAGGATATGCACCTGGGTCGAACGGAAAACACCAAACTTCTTCATCGATGCCGCGGGTTCGTCCATTGCGATCTTGATCAGTCGATGGACGTGAACGGGTTGGAATACCGCGACCTGTTGCGCCATTCGGAGTAAATGCCGGCGATCGGCGGCATCCTGACTCTGGAACCGCTTCAGGATCAGAGACCAGATCTCGTTCATGAGCCGAGAGTCTTTGCCATCCCGAGTGAATCGCCATTCCAGTTCCCCAAAGTTCCGCAACAGGTTAACGAGGTGTGTCGATTCAAAGATCGTGAAGACGGCATCCGCATACCCCTTCGGTCTGCCATCGGGATAGATGGACGCCAGTTCCAGGAGGTAATCCGCGAAGAGGTCGGGAACGATGCGAAGCTTGCCTCCCACGCGAACTAGAACCTCCCGCCCTTCCAGGAAATCGAGGCCGTCGTGTATCTGGTCCGGACGGAGAGAAAGAAATACAGCGGCCTTTGCGACAAAATCGTCCTTGTCGGGATCGACCGGCTGCAAAGCTGCAACTAGGCCCAGCAATACGCTGTTCGGACGTCCGCTGGACGGCAGTTCGCCTGTTCGCTCTTCAAGAAATTTGTTGAAGACCTCCGCCCGGAATCCTTCATGGTTGAGGAGCAGATCGGGAGTAATCTCTCCGCGGGCGATCAGCTTGCCTCCAACCACAGTGATCAGCGGCGTATCCTTCGAAACCTCCGCGAGTCTTTCCGCCTGGCCTTCGTGCTTCGGGCCAAGGACCTCCTTCGCAAGCTCTACGGTCGCGCGCAGACCGATGATTGAGAGCTTCTTGAACCGCACAACACTGGCGCTGTTGGCCAGTCGCGTGAGAATTCCGTCGATAGGGGCCACCCCACTCGGCCGTGTGCCGATGAGCAGCTTGAGTTGTCCCGTACCGGTTCGGCTGCTCACGACGCTGACAACCTTGCCGAGATCATCATAGAGATGAGCATCATCGACGATGAGCAGCGTATTCGTTGGAGGAATCTCGTTGATGCTGCCCTCGTGCCACACTCCGTGCTGGCTCGCCCACAGGATCTTCCACCCGTCCTTGTGCTCCGACCAAGCGCGCATCAGCTTGGTTTTCCCGATGCCGCCCCTGCCCGGCAGTACGGCAATCTTCTGCACCGGGTCATGGAGAAAAGCATCCAACTCGGCGACCCTGGTGCGCCTGCCGCGAAGCGTCTGGTCAAAGTCAAACAGAGGGCTGTTCCTGCTCATGTACTCGGCTGAGGTGTTTGGCTCGTAGAAAGTCTTGGCGCGTTCGATCGGTAGATGCTGTTGGAGTTCTTTGATCTCCCGGTCGTGACGTGCAAGCGTCGCATCGACCCGATCGATCCAGTCGCGGAATCGGGACGCAGCAAGCAATTCCTCTTCGGTCACCCGGATCTCGCTGGATAAGAGCTCCTGCGTCAGCGTCTTCGGACCCGGCTCTGAGAGGAGGTGGAACACGAACGCGAACAGATCCCGGTAGACCCTGGTCGACCCTCCCTGGCTCTGGGAGAGGTGGGACCTGTCGAGTGACTGAAGGATCTCGGCCTGGATCTCCTTGTGGTCGCCCGAGCCCATAGACCACTCAAAGGTATCGACCACCTCGGCGAACTGATCGTCATCGCCTGAGACGACTTCGACGAACGGTTTGCGTACGGCCTCCGGCACTTTGGCGGCGCAGCTCTTCAGGAAGGCTTTGATTTCGCCGATCGCAGACTTCCGCGCGTCCCCCAGTATCTTTCCGATGCGAACCGCCTCCCAGGTCACAATGCCGTTGTCGCGACCGCTCCATTGGCGTTCTTTGCTGGGCGATGTGGTGGTCAGGAATCGGAAGGCCAGTCTTTCTCCGGGCCTGGAGCTGCGATGTTGGCAGAAGTTGGCAATCGCTTCGAGCGCATCGGTGCTCTGGAGAGTCAGACGCTTCCCGCGAATCTGCTTTACCTGCTCTAAAAGGCGGGCGCCTTCGAGTCCCTTCGCGGCCGCAGCCTGGATCAGATCGATGTCTTCGCCCGCTTCGAGCTCAAGATGCTGCCCTGGCTGAAGATGAAGCCAGCGAAGGATCGTTACGTTCACCTGAAAGACAAATCCGGCGAACGTTGCATGTGCATCGCGTTTTCGAGCCCTGCTGGCAACCATCAGATAGATCGATTCTAGCTATGCCGATTCAATCGGCGGAGGATTTCTGGAACATGTTGTTGTAGGCCTCGCACGCTTTCTTGAGTCCGGCTACACGATCGAGCGGTAAGCCCATCTTTCGCAAGATGGTGCTGCATGTCGAGGGCGCTGATCATCGGCTGCTGCACCATCAGGCTGCGCAGGCGCTGCTTCTGATACCGCTTGATTTTCGGCGACAGTTCAGGGATGGAGCCAAGTAGAGGTTTACCCTAATTCGCAGCGCCGGCACAGAAAAATGCCAGAGCAAGGGAGTGAGCTATGACGCATTACTTCATCGACGACCAATGGAATCTGATTAAAGGCCCATTGTCAGTGGACGAAATATCGAAGCTCGCGAACGAGTATCAGGACAAATATTTTCCCGGCCAAAAGCTCACGGTCTCGATACAGGTGACGAGTAGCGCGCAATTTCACGGCGCCGGATGTTATGAACCTGCCGCAAAGAGGATCTGGCTTGCCGAGCGTGTGACGGAGTTTGAGAACACGCTGAAGATCGCGCTCCTCCACGAGATGATCCACGCCAATATGCATGCGCGCGGCTGCGACGCAGATCCCAACCACGAACACCCGCCCGAGTTCAAAGCCGAAGTGAAGCGCCTGATGGCTCTCGGCGCCTACGACGATTTGCTCTGACCGTCGTCGTCCAGTCCCGGCGGCCGGACGCGTATCCATTTGCCCTTTTTCGGAACGACGAGCCGGCTGACGTGCGCAAACTGAATATCGTCGATGTCCGGGAGGTTCTCCGGATCGAGATCTAAGGGCGTAGATTCGGACTGCGCGCGGTTGATCATGTCGATCAGCGCCTTGTCGTCTTTCGGGGGCGCCTGTTCGGGTTCGCCGTCCACCTCGACTTCTTCGTCGCCTTCTGCTTCTTCCTCATCATCCCGCGGCCTGGTGAGGTGCTTATCCCAGAGCTCTTTAACCTTTGGGCAAATGCCGTCCGGCGGCAACGTGGCGAACTCGTACATGCCCTGGTCCGTCCGCTCTTTGGGAAGCTGCGTGTAATAGTCATCGATCCTCTTCAGGTCGGCCTTCAGGTCCGGCCCTTCGACGAACGACTGGTCAGGTCGGAGGAATAGCGGCACCACGCGTTTGTGCAGGTTGTCGCTCGAGACAAAGACCATGCAGAACGGCAGGTAGTAGAGGTACGCGATGTCTACCTTGTTGTCCGCCTTTCCCTCAGGCCGTACGCGCGAGATGAGATCCGCGGCAATGGCGAGATGGAAGAAGAAATCGACGGAGAACATGTGCATGAAGTACGGCGCGTACTCGCGGAGGGGCGGCTTCGCCGCGGCGGCCCACCGCTGGACGATTTCACCGTGCTCCTCTGCTGGCACGCCCAGCATCGAAAGGCCGAATAGGAGCGCCTTCTCCTCGTCGAGCAGCGAGATGAGCGTACCGGCGATATGCTTCGCGTCCGCGAGCGTTTTCGGCTTCCTGAAGCTACCGTAAAACCCTCTGAACAGGGCATAGTTGTCAGTGTGGTCTATATTTGTGACGTTGCGGCGCCACACCTTCGCGATCTGGCGTTCGAGGTCGAGGAACTCGTGGCGCTGCCATCGCACGAACGCTTCTTCCTCCGGCGTGCGTTCGTATATGACGCCTTGTTTGCCATCCAACGTGACGTACCTGCCGCCTGCGCGGGGGATGCGGCCGTCCATGGGAACCTTCTGGCCGTGGAGGTCGGCCCAGAGGAGCGTGCCGTGATGCGCGGTCATGTACGACTGCAGATCGGGGGTCTTATATGCGAGGCTTCCGACCACCTGCTCCGCCGTTCGGCCGCGGTGGACTTCCTTCTCAAGATCGGCGAGCGTCTCGACGAAGAAGAGCGGCGTGATCACGGTCAAAAAGAAGTTGTCGAGCCACACCGCCTCATCGACGTTCAACGACTGCAGAAACGATTTGTCGAAGATGAGGATCGGGCCGAGAGGCATAGATCCATGATAGTTATAGCGGCGCGAGGATAGTCCATTGCCCGAGGCCGTTGTTCTTTACCCGGATGTGCTCGTCGTCCGTCCTGAGCTGGTAGTAGCCTTCGGCAAGAGACGCGCCATCGGTCGCCGATACAGAGCCGATCGATGAGCTGCGGCCTTGCACTGCCGGGAAGCCAGGTTTGCGCACAACCGAGGTGGTGATCACGAACTCGTATTCCACATTCCACTGCTTGTCGCCGCTGCTTAGCACTCCCTTGCCGGTAAGCCGTTCATCCATGGATCCCACCTCCGCCTTGCTATTTCGAAACGCGCTTCCTGCCTACGTCCTTGCGCGGCGTGCTCTTCCGCGGCTCGGGTTTGAGGAATAAATCCCACGTCTTGAATTGCATCTTCTTCTGGGCGACTTTCCGCCGTTTCTTCTTATTGCCTAGGGTGGGACTGCTGGACGCCCGCGAGACGGTCTTGCCGCCGACGGATTTCCCTCCGCTCTTGCTTCCGCCCTTGTTGACGGATCTGTTGCGGGGCGGGGCGACCAATTCCAGTTTCGACCCGCAGTGCGGACAGTGGGTCCCAGGTCCCATGAACAGCATCTGCTGGAAGCCGACATTCGCTATACACATGGATTTAGGGCACCGCTTGAGCGTCTGGGTTGCCATCGAGGGCCTCTACTGAAAGTTTACCCCCGAGGCTTTATGAGCGCATTGGCCTGAAATCGCGACAGTTGACAGCCGAACCAGTTGAATCGCTGGGTACTGGCCGACTTAGCATACCAATTGGCCGCGCGATGAGTGGATAGGCGATTTCGAGATCTGCGGTAAGGGACTTGGAATGGAGATGCAAAGTGGAAACTCCCATCTGCGCAACATGGGCCAGTTGCTCATCTCGCAGAGGTTTGGTGAAAGAAATTACCAAATCAACTGAATTTGCCCCAATCAACGACAGATCTTCCAGAACGCCGTATTGAACCGTCTCACTAATCCAAACGCTCTTCTATCAGGAGTCTTGTTTGTAAGTAACATCGAATGTTGGGTTATTGTTTTGAGTTTTTCCATTGAAACTTGATCGGATCCGTGGATTCCTCCGGTTTTTGCGGGGGAGGTTGGACAAGCCGGGGGCAGATGGGCAATAACCCGAAGGTCATGGGCCGCTGGGCGGCGCCCATGTGACAGATGCCCCTAGACGGCTCAGATTTCGACGGAGAATTGCAGTCACTTCTTCGGAAGTTACGCGCCAAATGTGAGCGAGCGCGCTATGGGTAGTCTCGACGTCCCATGGGTGGAGCGGTCGGCCGTCCTGTTGCCCAAAGGGGCCATCGCTCTCGGTAAGGATCCGATCCATGGGCATCATCGCGACTTGTTCCATGGACTTGGCCGACCTGAGCATCGCGGGCCCCACGCTGAACCAACATCCTAGCTCGATCGCGTCGCGCAGCTCCTTATGAGTGCCCGTGAACCAGTGCAAGACGGGGACGCCTGCTAACGGAAAGCGCCTAAGTATTGCAAGAACTTCGCTCGCCGCTCTTCGGCTATGGATGGAGAGGACTCGGCCGCCAACCTCAGACCATACTTCCAGGATCGCCGTAAAGACCTCGACTTGGTCACCCCAGAACGGCTTGCACTCGATCGCCCCGTCGAGGCCGACTTCCCCGACATACTTGGTTTTGCAGATCATTTGCCGGAAGATTGGGAGCTCGTGCTTCCTCTCCCGCGCGAGCTGAGGATGTAACCCCAGCGCCGTTCGGATGCGAGGGAGCCCAGATCCCAGCGCGGCCGTTTGCTCCCAGGCAGAAGGCGTGTTCGTTACGGACAGGACCCAGATCCCAAGCTCACCGCACCGGCGAGCGATTGAACTCGGATCTGGGTACAGGTCGATATGTGCGTGGAGGTCGATCATTTCACTTTCAGCTTGTCCAACAGCACTTCCATCTCGGCCAGGCCCCGTCGCGCGACCTCGCTGAGTGCGTCTTTACCCGTGATGTGGTTCGAGCTCAATGTTGCGCCCAACCAACGGCGGACGCCGACTCTCTTGCTTTCCGTGATCGCCATCATCGCAGACCGCACGTCGTCGAACCCGGAGTAGTCCGGGTCGTCACGCCCCAAGTCCTCGTACACGTATATGGTGCCGTCTGAGCCCTGCCATTTCTCGAACGCAGCCCGGCGCACGATGCATGGCACGCAGCGGCCGCAATGTTTATAGCCGTATTGCTTGAATCGGCTGCAGCTGGTGGAAAAAGCTCTGTCACTACCTTGTTGAAAGCTTCATGGAGGGAATGGTCACAAAACAGAGCTGGTGGCCGTCGGAGAAAGGTGCGGCACTGAGAGTGCGGGCGTTCTTTACGCGTTATCAGTGGAACCTGACACTAGCCCTTGTGATGTCGGCTCTGAAGCATCGGGGGTTTGAAGAGGAACGAGAGTGGCGCCTTGTCAGCCAGTATCCCGAGGAGGCGCTGTACGGAGTGGCATTCCGCCCCGGACGATTCGGAGTCACTCCTTATTTCGAATTATCGCTCGATTTGAAAGATGAGGACCCACGACGGGTCGATGAGATAGTTATTGGACCGACGTCCAATCCAACGGCGTCGCGTGCAGCGCTGGACGTTCTGCTTTCAAAGTGCGAGATCACTATCGGCCGCATCAAGGTATCCCATACACCGCTGCGGCATTAGCCCGGCCCTGACGGGTGCAATGCGATTCGGAATGTGTCCTAAATTTCTTTCTTTCGTGACGTGCTCCCGCTTCAGGCGGCTTTGTGGCAGAGGCGGTCGGAACCCGTCAAGGTTCTCCGCTGCGCTTCGACCGCTGACGCGGCGCCTGCGGCGACCTTGACCGAACCCGCCTCGCCCCTGCCCGCCGCAAGAGCCATGAAGCGGGAGCACTCAACAAAAGGGACTGACTGCGCTTGCGCGCAGTCACGAGGGCCAGAAACTTGTGTCGAGCGGGAGGCATTTGCCAAGCTGGTCCGGGATCGGATTCGGCAAGCTAAGGCCGATATATTTTTCACTGGCGCTTCTCATGCCCGGACAAAAGCATGGCTCCGGTACTGGCGATCACGAGGATGGTGGCGAGCGCAGTGGTTACGACTGCGCTTTGACCCCGATGGAGAGACTTTCTAACCCATCGTCACCGGGCCGAGTCGGATCCCGAATTTCCATTAAGGAGAACTGGGATGAGAGTGGACAAGAAGCTGTGGCAAAACCGGAAGGAGAAGAAGGAGTGGGCACGCCGGCTGCAATCAGACGACCCGGGCCTGGAGGTCGTTCATCTTCAGGCCGCTGGAATCGATGTGGGCAACAGCGCTCACTACGTTGCTGTGCGGCCAGAGCGTGATCCAGAGCCAGTACGTCGTTTCGAGTGCTTCACCGCGGACCTGTACCGCATGGCCGACTGGTTGCAGAGTTGCGGGGTGAAGACGATCGCGATGCAATCGACCGGCGTTTATTGGATTCCGCTCTACGACATCCTTGAAGAGCGCGGCTTCCGAGTCTTTCTGGTGAATGCTCGGTACACCAAGAATCTTCCAGGGCGCAAAACCGACGTGCAGGAAAGCCAATGGCTGCTGAAGTTGCACACCTACGGCCTGCTGAACAACTCGTTCCAGCCTGTCTCTGAGATCCGAGTCCTGCGCACCTACTGGCGGCAACGCGGGGATCACGTTCGTGGAGCGGCGGCCTGCATTCAGCGCATGCAAAAGTCTCTGACACAGATGAACGTCCAGTTGGCCAACGTGATCAGCGATATCAGCGGTCTGACAGGGCAGGCCATCGTGCGCGCCATCCTGGCCGGGGAGCGTGATCCGGAAAAGTTGGCGGCACTCAGTCATCCCAGAATTCAAGCCGATCGCATGGAGATCGCGAAGAGCCTCGAAGGCAACTGGCGTCCCGAGCTGCTGTTTGTTCTGCAGCAGGAAGTCGACATGTACGACGCCTATCAGAAGCGCATCGCCGAGTGCGATCGGCAACTGCGGACCGAACTCGCCGGCGTGGTCGGCGTCACGGCGCCGGGCGAAGAACAAACGCCAAAGCGCAAACCGAAAAAGGGCAAGAACGCGCCGCAGTTCGATCTCGGCGGTGAACTGCGACGCATCTCGGGCGTGGACCTGACCCGCATCGATGGAATCGACGTCATGGTGGCCCAGACGCTGGTCTGCGAAGTGGGAATGGATATGAGCCGTTGGAAAACCGAGGCCCACTTCGCGTCCTGGTTGGGACTATGCCCTGACAATCGCATCAGTGGAGACAAGGTGCTGGGAAAGGGCACGCGCGGCGTGGTGAACCGCGCCGCGACTGCCTTGCGACAGGCCGCCTGCACACTTTTCCGAAGCCGAAGCTACCTGGGCGCGCAGTATCGCCGCTTACGCATTCGGCTCGGAGCCCCGAAGGCGATCACGGCTATGGCTCATCGATTGGCGCGGCTCGTGTATCGCATGCTCAAGTACGGTCAGGCCTATGTGGACAAAGGAACGGAGTACTACGAAACACGGTTCCGCGAGCAGCAAGTTCATCTCCTCCGCAAGAGGGCAGCGAAACTCGGATTGCAGGTTGCTCCTCTCTCTGCTTAAACATAGTTCCGAGCGACACCGGTCCTAACTTACAACGCCCGAGCCAACGTGCACGGGCACCAGGTCCCTTATTGTCCCTACACTCTTTCCTCCGTTAAGTGCTCCCGCTTCAGTGCGCCTTGTCGCAGGGCCGGAGGTTCTGTCAAGGCAACCCTTCGGGCTGCGCTACGCTCCGGCCTGTGACAGAACCTCCTGATGGCCCTGCCGGCTGCGAGAACCATGAAGCGGGAGCACTCAACAGAAAAAAGTTTCTTGAGAGAACAAAGAAGTTTCTGGAGAGAAATTTGGGTTTCAGGCGGGTGCTTCCCTCATGCACGCAAATCGCCCCGAGCGGGCACCTGAGGAGCACCAACATGGCATCGCCAACCACCAGTACCGCAGCTTTCGCCGCCAGCAATGGCCCAACCCGCAGCAACTTTGCGCCGCACAGGAAAAATGCGGCGCAGCGGAACCGCAGCGACTCGCCCTATCAGCAGCGCACCACGCAGAAAGACAACCCCACCCAGGTCCTCATCAAACAGGCCGTGGACTACCTCATGCAACAGCTTGAGGCGGGCCACAGCGAAACCCTCGCCGCGTATCTGAGCACGATGGCGCGGTTCCACAACTACTCTTTCGGCAACATCCTGCAAATCGCCCGTCAGCGGCCCACCGCTACCCGCGTTGCGGGATTCGGCGCATGGAAAGAACTGGGCCGTTTTGTGAAGAAGGGCGAGAAGGGCATCCAGATTCTCGCTCCGGTCACCGGCTACCGGCGCAGGAAGGAAGAGGCGGAAGGGGAAACCGACAGCAAGCCGCAACCCGTGTTGATGGGCTTCCGCGCCGTGTATGTCTTCGATTACGAGCAGACCGAAGGCGTGGACCTGCCGGAACTGGAGCACACCATCAGCGGCGAAGTGGGCAGCAACCGTGACCGGTTGATTGCTTTCCTCGCGCAGCAAAACATCGCCCTGGAGTTAACCGAAAACATCGCTCCGGCGCTGGGGGTCTCCTACGGCGGCAGGATTGCGCTGCTGCCCGGCCAATCGAAGGCTGAGGAGTTCACCACGCTGGTGCACGAAACGGCGCACGAACTCCTGCATAAAGCCGAGCGCCGCACCATCACCACCGCCACCGTGCGCGAAACCGAAGCCGAGGCCGTGGCCTTCATCGTGGGTCAGGCCGTGGGTTTGGAGATGGGCACGGCGTCGAGCGACTACATCCAGCTTTACAAGGGCAACGCCGCGTTGCTGGCGGAAAGCCTTCAGGTCATCCAGCGCACCTCCGCTGTCATCCTCGGCGCTCTCCAGGTGGACGACGAGCAATTTACAGCGGCTAGCTAACCCACATCCTGAGCGGGCGCGCTCAGAGTGTGCCCGCTTGCGCCTTCACGCTTGACAACCTCACAAGGAGAATTCCCATGACCACCGCCGTGCAAACTCCAGTCCAGTCCGAATACCGCAACCTGCCTCTCGAAAGCCTCACCGAGTCGCCTCTCAACCCGCGCCGCACCTTCGATGACGCGGCATTGCAGGAACTTGCCGAAAGCATCCGCACCCAGGGCGTACTTTCGCCTCTGCTGGTGCGGCCGAAAGGACCACAGACCTATGAGATTGTCGCTGGCGCAAGGCGCTACCGGGCGGCGCAACTGGCGGCAATCGGCTATGTGCCGGTTCGCATTGCCGACCTCAGCGACGCTCAGGCGCTCGAAATGTCGATCGTCGAGAACCTTCAGCGGCGGGACGTTCATCCGCTGGAGGAGGCGCAGGGCTTTGCCGCTCTTCTGGGTTTGGAGGAGACTGCTTATTCCATTGAGCAAATCGCGGCCAAATGCGGCAAACAGCCGGGGTATGTGGCTTCGAGGATTCGTCTCACCGAACTGGCCCCCGCAGTCGTCGAAGCCTTTGCGAAAGACGAGATCGGCGTCGGCCATGCGCTCCTGCTGGCGAAACTCCAACCCGAGCAGCAGCAGGAAGCCCTCGCCGCCTGCTGGCAGGAGAGCTATGGCAGCAAATCGAAACGGATTCTGCTGCCCGTCCGCCATCTCCGGGAATGGATCGAGCACAACATTCTGCTGGAGCTTGCCGCCGCGCCGTTTTCCAAGGACGATCCGCAACTTGTGCCCGAGGCCGGTTCCTGCCTCGACTGCCCGAAGCGCACCGGGCACAACACGCTCCTGTTTGAAGGTATCGGGACGAAGCACGATAGTTGCTCCGATCCGAAATGCTATGCCGTCAAGCTGGAGATTCACGTCAGGCAGAGCGTGGCCGCGAAACCAAAGCTGGTACAGATCAGCACAGCGTACGGACAGCCCAGGGACGGCAGCACCGCGATTCCGCGCAACAGGTACGTCGAAGTCCGGCAGGACAAGCCACAGAAGAAGGAGCAACGCGACTGGCCGGAATACAAAACGTGCAAGTTTGCCGCCGAGGCCATCGTCACCGAGGGCAGCGAGAAAGGCGAACTGCGCCGGGTGTGCGCCAATCCTGAATGCCCGGTCCATCATCCGAAGAAGAAACAACAACGGACACAGGCCGACGCCGCCATTAAGGCCGAACAGGAGAAGCGCCGCCGCGAGGAGGCGCTGGCCCAGGCGACCGGGCTGCGCGTCCTGAAAGCCATTGGCGAGGCCGTTCCCGTCCGGCTGATGAAACGTGACCTGTTGTTTGCCGTCACCCAGCTGACGGCACTCCTCGACGAACGGCGGATTGCTGTGCTCATCCGGCAGCAAGCCATCGGCAAGCCGAAGGACGGCGAGGCGCCAGCGAAACTGTTGGCAGCTTTTCTGCCGAAGGCGGAGGAAAGCCAACTCGGGCGTGTTTTGGTCGAGGCGGTCATTCTGCTGTCCATGCGCCCCGAGACCGATTCTGCGAAAGTGCTCCGCGATGCCGCTCAGAACTACAAGGTGGACATCGAAGCCATCACCGCGAATGTCAAACAGGAGTTCGCGGCGAAGGAGAAGGCGATGAGCACAAAGAAGCCCGTGTCCAAACCGGCGGCGAAGCCGACGAGGAAAACTGCGGCCTAACCATCAATTTGTCCATTGGACTTGCGGAGCCTGCAACCCCACAGGGCTCCGCATTTTTGTGTTCGCCTGCCCGTCATGCCCGCCCTCTTGCGATGCTCCTGCCGTTGGCAGGAGCGGCGTTTCTGACCCACCCGACGGGCAGAGCCGGGGTTGGTCGTTCTTGAACCTCTTTGGGGAGCTCTGAGCTCTCAAAGCTATTTCGCAACGCCGCCATGTTGAGAGCAGGTCCCGCTGCGGTGCTGGCTGAAGCTATAGGTGCCGTCGCGACAAACTGCTGTTGCGCCAGTCGGCACGCCGCTGGGAGAATACGCAGGCGAGTGCACGCGATCCCCATTGCTATTTGTGTAGTAGTTATTGTTGCTCAGCGGGGCAATCGCGGGTTGGGGGGCCGGCGTCTGAATGGGCGCAGTGGTGTTCGGAGTCGCAGCCTGAACCTGTCCAGTGGGCGACTCGACAGGCATCGGGGTCAAAGCCCAAACATGTACAGCGGACGACTCGCCAGGCACTACTGAAACGCTGTAGCAAACTTCATACTCTGGCGTGCGGGAAACGCCATACCGAAACGTTTCCTGCTTTATTCTGCCGAACCCTATGCATATTTCACGTTCAGCACGGAGTACTCTATGCAAGCAATCGTTGAGGTAGGCTGGTCTTTCCGTTATCTCTCCCCAATAGTCCTTACCTGCTTCGGGCTTCCAGAGTGAGCATAATCGTAGCCCTCCCTGGTCTTCACAGACACTATTTTGGAGAGCGTAGTTCTTCCCATCAATCGTGACAGCGAGGGTAGAAGCCGTGACCTCGCTCAAATGGAGGGGGGATTGCGTAATATTGGTGGGTCTCCCGTCTGGCTCGAAGAGACACCCTTGTGTTTTGTTCCGAACAGCTAAATCCAAATCGTGCTGAGTCTTGCGGTCGCATTCGCTTGCGCTCATCTGGGAGCGGCATTCGTTCGTTCCCGTTTGAGCGTTGAGATCGGTGGAAGGCGTCGCCAAAACCATCCACGGCATTAAGAGGCAGCAAAACACAATCCTGCAAACTCGTATCCGTCGTCTCAGGACAGCGACATCGGAATCGATGTGTTCGGTGGTTGTCATGTGGACCAGCACTTCTGATCCACAACGCAGGGTTGCGGAGATGAAATGGCGTGGATGTGGTCGCTGTGCTTCTTGACCGCCCACTGAAACAGACCTCCACAGGCGGGTAGCGCGCTACATGTTTCGCATTCCGGGAGATAGAGGGTTTTCCAATCGGAGATGGACTTTCTTGCAAAACGCCACAAGGAGGGCCTGAGAACGCAAAGTTGATGGTTGTAGATGGATACCGTCATATTTCTGACGGCCAGATATTCGACCGCCCCTTCGAGCTCGTCCTGATAATCATAGGGGTCGATCCACAGCTCCGCGATATTTCGAGGAGTGTAGCCTGTATATTCCAGCCCCATCAACGCAATGTGCTCGACAAAGGTGAGGTTCCGATAGATGTACTCTACAAGCTTGGTTAAGCGCGGGATCGTCAGCTTGTGTAAGACAACCCTGACCTCTACGCGAATGCCGTTGCGAGCCGCCTGATGCAGACCGGCAACAGTCTGATCGAAGGCGCCCCTCGCTTGAACCACGTAATCGTGAGCGCCCGCGAAATCGGAATACAGCGGTATACCGAGGCTGATCTTCGGGTGGTCAAGGTCGGCGAATCGCCTTGCGTATTTCGGCCATGCGAATGTCCTGCCGTTGGTGAGCATATGCAGCTCTGTTTCCGGCATGGAAAACTTCAGTTGTGTGATCAGTCGGAAGAGATTGTCGCCGAGCAGCGTAGGTTCCCCGCCTGTGATCGTCAGGTACGGGGGGTGAGGCGCTATGAGATCAATCAGCTCAAGATTGCGCTCGGTCAATGCCTCGACATCGTCCCTGTCCTTCGGCGGCTGCGAACACATCAGGCAATTACTGTTGCACCGCTCGGTGACGAACAGATGATGATGGAGCTCGTAGGGGCGGTAAAGCGAGCGAACGAGGCCGGTGCGCCCCTCCAGTACGACGATATCCCCGTCTCTCAGATGATCCGATTCTCGGAGGCGATGAATATAGGGCATCCCGGGATCACGGTGCAGTTCATCGTGACAAAGAATGGCCCGATACCCCATGAGGTCCGCATCACTGGCCGCGTCGTTCGGCCCAACAAAGCGGATCGCCCGCGTACGCTGGTCAGGCGGCAGTGCCTCCTTCGCAATGACACCGACGATGCTCTTCTCGAAGTTGTGGGCGACCCCAGTCGTCGTCAGGCGCATTCGACAACCTCTTCAATCACACACTCCCCGGTGATCCACGACCAGAAAATGCGCATGGTCTCACGGTCATTCTCTTCGATGATGGAGAAGAGATGCTTGATGACCTCCATATTCCGGGAGCAGAATCCGCTGGTAGGTCGATTCCCATACATGTCGCCCTGCGTCGAGTGATGATATATCGGGTCAGCCGCGCAGTAGGACTGGAATGCGCAATCCGAGCAGCCCGCCAGCGCCTGATTGCAGGACGCGTGAAACATCCGAAGTGCCGAATCGCCGGTGAAAAGCGTCCGACGCGTGTCCCTATGCACATTCCCGAGACGGAACGTCCAGTCATTCATCTCGGCCAGCATCCGCGACTCGTCTGATGCGTAGACATCACCGTCGTAGTTGTAGACCAATACGTTCCACGCCTCCCCTGCGGGCGATTGCATATCGACGTATCGCGTCCCGTGAGGAGTCAGCATCTTCGTAAGAAGGATCTGCGTGTAGACTTCGGCGATGCGGTAACCGCTCCGATTGATATCGAGGATGTGCGCTAGGCCTTTCTTGTAAAACTCAAGAAAGCGGCCCATCTCGTACCCGGTCCGGTGGCGGGTCTTGATTGCAAACCCATAGGGGCTGATCGGCCTCAGGAATATCGAATGAAAGTCCCGGCGCACGTATTCGTCGACGATCTCGGTGGCATAATCGAGTGAGGTTGCCGTCGTCGTCATGAGCGCAGCAACGCTTTCCATGCCGAGGATCGCACGGCAACGCTCGATTCCCTCGATGGCCTTCTCGTAGCTATTGTGTCCCGGCCGCGGCCGGTTCTTGTTGTGCAGGAACGCCGGGCCGTCGAGGGATGTGGAGACCTTCACGCCCTCGTCGCGGAAATACATCAGGATGTCGTCTGTGACACAGGCAAGGTTGCTGCAGACGACGATATCGAGATTCTTCCCCTTTTCCTTGGCCAGCCTTTTAGCTCTTGGAATGATGTATTGGATCACGTCGAAAGCGAGCAACGGCTCCCCGCCCTGAATCTCAAGCGTGACCTCGCGGGCAGGGCTGTCCATCATCATGGCGACAGCGCGGTCCGCAGTGGAGGTGCTCATGTCAAATTCGCCGCGAGTCGCCGTCTGTCGGGACACTTGGCAGTAATCGCAGGAATGTTCACAGCGAAGGGTCACTACGAAGATGTGCAGCTTGGTTCCGCCACAAATGTGGTCGAACTTGGTCCGTACTTTCGTTGCCAGAATGTCGAGCAACGGAGACGAGGAATCGTCATAGACAAAATGTTTCGCTTTGAGGTCCCGGTAAAGGTCCGTGCTCGTGTCGAGGCGTTCGTCCACGAGACCCTGTACGGTTCCGGGCGGAGCGAAGAGGAATTCGCCGGCCTCGTTCACGAGGAGCTCTTTCCCATTCATGCGGATGAATCGAAACGGGAGAAGGTGAAACCCTGCTGGCGCTCCGGCGAATTGCTCAAGTGGATAGAAGGCGCGTGCCATCGATCAGCTTCCGTCAGTGCTCGAAGAGTTGCTCAGGATCTTGAACATTCCGTCCGGCTTCAGCTCCTCAACCGTGTCACCAAACACGCCCTCGGGCTGATCCTCCAAAATGCCGGACTCCGAGAATGCCTTCGCGAGAAGAAGATCGCGTATACCGGAAGTCTTGGCTTCGATCTTCTCGCGCAGCGCAAAGTCGATGGCGCTCGCGATGAACGCATCTCTCGCCGACGCAAGGTCCGCCGCCGATATAGCGCTTCGCGGAGTCAGGGACACATCCGCCGTGTGCTCGTTTCGACTGCGTATCTCGCAGACGAAGTCCCGCGCAAACCAGTGACACGTCTTGAGCAGCGCCTCGGCGCTAATGATGGCAAGGTCTACCTCAACCATCGCGCGGAGCGCATCTGGGTTGGTTATGCCCTCGGGCTGGTCCATCGTCAGTAAGCGCTGGATGAGTGTGACGAATGCGAGGAGTGCGACGAATGGGAAGAATGCGAGGAATGGGAATCATGACTCGCAATCATTCTGAAACTTTCATTCTGCTGCTTCAGGATGAGCTTCGGAGCCAGCGACCTGCTTGTTGCGTCGTTTCGGGAGAACGCCGCATTCGTATCGGTGTGGGGCAGAACAGCGGCGACCGGTAAGGCGCCCGCGCCCGTCGCGGCGACTGCGCCGCCGAGGAGAACCGCCAACTTGCCCGCGATGCCGCTGAGAAACTTCTTTCGGTCCCTCTGCATAACATGCCCCTCCGGTTCGGGAAATGCTAGTTCCCACGGATTCTATGCCAACTTTTGCCCAAGTTCCTATATTTTTATTCTTGCCCTTCGCGCGCTGGGATCGCCGTTGCGATTTGGCGGGGGTTCTCGGCAGGCCCCCGAATACCATAAGCATATGAAATGCCTTGACTTGTATCCACCTCGTGATTCACATTTGAGGATCGAATGGCCGGTTGGCTAGCTCCCTCAGGCGCGGTCGGGATGGTGAAATTCCTCTTCTGGGGGAGCGTCATAACGTCCTTAATCTGCTTCTTGACGGATCAGGACCTGCACTATCTTCTGAGGACTTACTGGAAGCTGATCCTTCTCTGTGTCGCTCTGGTGTTGTCTTGGCGAATTCCGGCTAATGGCCAATTCTTTCACGGCATGGAGTACGAAGACTCGTATGTCTACACGGTTGCAGGCCGTCAGATGGCTGAACACGTTCTGATCGAGCCAACTCCAGACGCGCTCCCGTATTCAATTACCGTATGCGCGGTCGGCAGTCAGACGTCGTGCAAGAAATCCGGCAACTTCCCGGAACACTTGATCGGATACCCGTATGTCCTCTCTCTGTTCTCCAATGTCTTTGGATACAGACCATCCATCGGCTCGCTAGTGAACGTGGCATGCGCATCCTTCGCGGACGTTCTCATTTTTCTTCTGTGCATGCTCATCGCTCGCGATGTCGCCGCCGCCGGGAGCGCTGCGCTCATCTTCGCCATCACACCCGTTTTTGCCGTATGGGGGCTTGAAACGTCAGCCGAACCCTTTTCGAACGGATGCATCACCTTGGTTCTGTGGTTTTGTTTGCGTCTCGTTACCACACGATCAACGCGCAGCAACCGTTGGCATGCTCTCGTGACATGGTGTGCATTTACCACGACCCTACTCTTCTCACTCACCGTAAAACGGGAGAACATCCTTCTCGCAATCTGCCTGCCGCTAATCGCGTTCCTCTTGCTATTCGCATATAGGCGCACAAATCGCCCCCCAATCCGCAATGTTCAGTGGCTTCTACTGAGCGCAGCGCTCGAGTTGGTCTTTAGCTTCCATATGAAAATTACGCGAACAATGGGCGGCGAGACTGCCCTCCTGAATCAATTCCCGCTCAAGTTCGCCGGATTGCTTAGGCTTCTGACCGCATTCTTGCACTCATTCTTCATCGTTCAGTGGTATGGCGGCGCGGTCATCCTCGTGATCGCGGGAGCCATCGTCGCATGGCATCGGAAAGCTCTGGAACTCTTCCCGCTCTTCTTGTTTGCCGCCTATCTCCTGCTTTACGCATTCCATGTCCGCAGCTATTACGAGATGCGATCCGGGAACACCGATCCTCGTACGGCCCTGCGCTTCTCGATGAGTCTGATGAGCCTGTGGTCCATTCTGGCGGGCATCGGCACGGCATTTCTGATCGGCCGGCTCCGACGCTCGCCCGTTTGGAGGAATCATCTCATCGCAGCCAAATGGATTGCCGTGGGCACGGTGGCGAGCGTCATTGGCCTGAGTTATTACGTCACCGCCTACCTCCGAGACGACGCGGTGGAGGACGAGTTTCGAATAAGGATCGAACCTTCGCTCACGGCAGTACGAGCCGCCGCTTGCGACCACTCCGGGGAAGCCTACATCCTCACGCTGGAGCCGCTGATCCCACAGATGTACGCGACACCCGGCGTCCATGTAGTCAGCCTTCCGGAATTTGATGGCGGGATATTGAAAGAGATCGGGCTTTCTGAAGGCGGGGCAGACTTCCTGTATCTGGACGAACAAATACATCGAACTCCTGCTGACGCTGAACGATACAAGAGCCAGATGGCATATTTGAATCACTTTCATCACCTCACGCTAACCCGCAATGCGGTCTTTTCGATTATCAGAATTGAGATTGTGCCTTTTGAAGGTGCCCACCGCAGGATATTATGCGCTGAAACCAATCCACCAATGACATCTAAACGCTTCAAGGACGCGCTCCGCACGCTCTCCATCATCTCTCTCGAGCATCCGATGCGGAACGGTCCACGACGATGGTCGGCTACCCTGCAATGTGAACCATATGGCTGAGATCTACCGCGAGGGTCCGAGGGAGGGTACCGTCGTCCTCCTAGTACTACTGTGTTATA
>PMAM01000192.1 GCA_003152595.1 Acidobacterium sp. | reverse complement strand
GGGCACGATTGATGTTTGGGAACCGGGTGAACATGCGGCCGCTGATGGCGGCGGCGATGGCGCTGGTGGTGGCGGCGGGCGTTGGGACGTATGCCGGGTTTGGCGGGTTCTCGCCGCAGAAGACGCCGACGGTGCAGGCCTCGCCGGTGATTAAGGATCTGCAGTCGATGGATGACAACGCTCAGATGTATCAGCAGCTGAACTCGCTGGATCAGCAGGACGCGGATAACAGCATGTAGCTGGGAGCCGGGAGCTGGGAGCCGGAAGAAGGGCGAGGCGATGAGCAAGCATCAACAAAGCCAGCCCGGTGGGATTGGTAGTCGGATTTGCGGTACTGACCCTGGGGAAGTAAGACGATGATCTCGGGAATGCAGGACAAGACGCGGGGCGCGGCGCCCGGGCGCAGGGTTGCGTCCGGATGGGCGGCGTGTGTGGCGGCGTTGTTGTGCCTGGTGTTTCTGAGCGCGCCGGCGTATGCCAGGCCGCGGGTGTGGGGGCAGGCGCGACGTGCGGCTCCGGCACGGCAGGCAGCGGCGAAACCGCCGGCGGGCCGGGCGGCCGAGCCTCAGCGGGGGAACAATGCAGGGCAGCCGACGGGGAATCCGGGTGTGGCGAGGCCTGGAGGCAACGCCCCCGGAGGCAATGCTGGACAGCCGTTGTCACCGGCTGGGAATCGCGTGGAGATGCGGCCTGGGGTGAACGGGAGTCCCGCCGTGAACGAGGCGGATCGGCCGGGGCATCTGGGGCAGTGGCTGACGAACCGTCAGAACTTGTCGCCGCAGCAGCAGGAAGATCAACTGCGGCGGGAGCCGGGGTTCAACCGGCTGTCGCCGGATCAGCAGCAGCGTGTGCTGAACCGGCTGCGATCGCTGGATGCGCGTCCGCCGGAGCAGCGGCAGCGGATGATCGACCGGAACGAGATGTTCGAGCGGCTGACGCCGGAGCAGAAGCTGGGCGTGCGGGGTGCGTTCCAGTCGTGGAACCAGATGGCGCCGGACCGGCACCGGATGGTGGGGCGGGCGTTCGCGGACCTGCGGCAGATTCCGCCGGATCAGCGGGCAGCGATTCTGAACTCGGCGCGGTTCTCGCAGACGTTCACGCCGGACGAGCGGCAGGTGCTGGGGAATCTGCTGTCGATTGAGCCGTACGAGCCGAGGTGAAAAGCAGCCGGTAGCCCGTAGCCGGTAGCCGGTAGCGAAACACGCTTGGCTAACCGCTTCTCGTTTCGCTATCTCCGGAAGAAGTTGCGGGCGAGGAAGAGGACGTTGGCGGGGCGTTCGGCTAAACGACGCATGAAGTAGGGGTACCACTCGTCGCCGAAGGGGACATAGACGCGGACGCGGTAGCCTTCCTGGACGAGGGAGCGCTGCAGATCGCGGCGGACTCCATAGAGCATTTGAAACTCGAAGGTTTTGGGGTCGATGCGTTCGGCGCGGGCGAAGTCCTTCGTGGCGGCGATCATGGCGGGGTCGTGGGTGGCGATGCCGTGGAAGACACCACTTTTCAACAGGACCTTTGTGAGAGCGACAAAGCTGGCGTCGACGTCTTTCTTGTCAGGGAAGGCGAGGTCAGGCGGCTCCTGGTAGGCGCCTTTGCAGAGGCGGATGCGGATGCCGTCGCGCAGGAGGGTGGAGATGTCGTCGGCGCTGCGGCGGAGGTAGGCCTGGATAACGATGCCGACGTGGCCGCGGTTTTCAGGTTTGGCGTGGAGTTGGCGCACAAGATCGATGGTGGCCTGGGTGTAGGCGGTGCCTTCCATGTCGACGCGAACGAAGGAGTTGGCCTGGACGGCATGGTCGACCAGGGAGGAGACGATGCCGGTAGCGAGATCGAGGCCGAGGTCCACGCCCATCTGGGTGAGCTTGAGGCTGATGTTGGCGTCGAGTTTGGACTGGGCGATGGCGTCGAGGAGCCAGTGATAAGCCTGGGCGGACTGGCGGGCCTGGGCGGGAGTGGTGACGTTCTCGCCGAGGCTGTCGAGGGTGACGGACAGGCCCTGGTTGTTGAGGTTGGTCGCGGCGGCGAGGGCGTCTTCGATGCGGAAGCCGGCGACGAAGCGCGAGGACATGCGGCGGCCGAGGGTGGATTGCTCGGCGAGATGGCGCAGGGTGGAGTTGCGAGAGAGGCCGATGAAAGTGGACCGCAGGAAGGACATTTTCGTTCTCAAATGAGCAAACGATCATTTTGTCACAGGAGCGCAAGATGGCGTCCCGAATTCAGCGAAATTTTCCTGTAATGAAGGGGGCTCCGTGCCAAAATAGAACTAGTTAACCGTCGATACCAGCGCCATCGTGACGATGGTGATCTCCGGGCTAACCCCTGCGGAAAACGGAACGCCGGTTTTTCCGCATCCTATTGCAAGTAATCGAGTATCAGTTACAGCGCGGNNAGCGCGGATCCCGCAGAGAATCCTTTTAACGGCAGCGCTCAGGATCGCGTGCAAGGCAGCGAAACTGGAAAGTTGGCCTGAAACGGGCAAGCGCAGAGTGGAGATGGTTATATGGTGAATCATTGCGCAAATCCCAGGTGCTCGAAGCCCCTGCATTATTTGCGAGAGGGACGGATCTTCGTTTTCGATGTGGCCTCGGGAGAGGTCGATAAGACAGGAAAGCGCTCACGGCGCATGGAGCACTACTGGTTGTGCGGGGAGTGTTCGCGGACCCTGGCGATGGAGGAGTCTCCGCAGGGGGTGCGGGTCGTGGCCCGGGCCCGGGGCTTCGTACAGGAAGTGCCATTGGCGCGATCAGCGATGGCTTCGTAAGAGTTCAGCAGGCGAGCGGAAAAAGCAAACGCGCGCGAGAATCCGATCGATGCAGAAAGCGCCCTTGACGGGCGCTTTTTGTTTTTGTCGGCGGTTTTTGCGGGATCGGGCGGGCGCTGCACGGTCGTTTGGAGCAATGCGCATTCCCAAAATGGATCAGGAGATTCTGCAGACGGTACTGCCGGCTTACAGGGAGGATGAATTTGTTTGACGATCGAACCGCCGGAGGAGTCCGCTGCTTGCTGTGGGGTGAACCTGGCGGCCAGCCGAGGGCTTCTTCGCAGCTTTGAGGCGGTTCCATGCAAAAAGCGCCCGAGGTGGGCGCTTTTTTGCATTTGGTGGCGGGTTGTGCGGGATCGAGGGGGACGTTGCAGGCTCCCTGGAGAGAGGGGCATTCCCAAAATGGATCAGGAGATTCGATCGACGGTACTGTTGGCTTGATCGGGAGGTGAATTTGTTTGACGATCGAGCCTCCGGAGGAGTCCGCTGCTTACTGTAGGGTGAACCTGGCTGCCAGCCGAGGCTTTTTTAAGGCTTTTTTTCGCAGGTTCGAGGCGCTTCAAATGTGTGCTGGGGCGGATGTCTCAGGGGATATTTGGCGAAGCCGGTCGTTTAGAAGCTGGTCGTTTATTGGGCGATGGAGGGCCAGTCGTTGGCCCAGGTGAGATCTTTGACCCACATATACATGGCGCCGTTCTCGGTGAGATGGAGGGCGTGGAAGACAAGGAGGCTCTCGCCGGTATTCGGGTCGATGTAAGCCGTGGCTCCGCCGGTGCCGCTCCATTCGGTATCGCTCTGGAGGAGGACGGTCCCGCCGCCGTTCATCATGGAAGTGCCGGCTTGGTCGGTGAAGGGGCCGTGCGGGCTGGTGGAGCGGCCGACGGCTTCTTTGTAGTTGTCGGTGGCGGGATCCGGGTTGCAGCAGTAATCGACGGAGACGAACAAGTAGTAGTAGCTGCCGTGATGGACGAGGGAGGCGCCTTCGATGGGGTTGGCGTAAACGCCGGGGCGCGTGGCGAGGTTATAGCGGGTGGGATTGGATGAAGATGTTGGGGTCGATGGCATTGAAGTCGTCGCCGCGCTGGGAAGCGATGACCTCGCCCTGATCGACCCATTTGTAGGCCGGGTCTGTGGGATCGAGGGTCGTGTTAGTGACGAGACCGATGACGGAGACCTGGGAGCCGAGAGTGGAGCCGGCGTAGTAGACGTGGTAGAGACCGTTGAAGTATGAGACATCGGGCGCCCAGAGGCCGATGACGCCTGGGATCTTCGCAATGACCCAGGCAGGCATGGAATCGGGAAAGATGCTGCCGCAGGCGGTCCAGTCGATTTTGTCCTGCGAGCAGCGGATGGGCAGGTAGTTGCCGGCGGGCAGGCCGATCACGTCAGTGGTGAAAGCGTAGTATGTGGAACCCTGGCGGATGATGCTGGGATCGTGGACGGGCTGCGTGCTGCCGGTGAGGGAGTACGTGGTGAGAGGGTCAGGGCCGCTGGTGGCCCAGGAGAGATTGCCTTCGGAGGGGTCGGGCGCGTTGGCGCTGGCGCCGAGGGATGCGGGGACGACAGATTTGCCGCAGGCACAGAGGCAGAGCAGACACACGGACAGCAGGGACAGGACCCCGATCCGCCTGACGCAGGGCATAAAAAACGAACAACCTTTCGGGTAAGCTGTCCGGACAATAGCGGATGTTTACCGCGAAGGCAATTGTTATTTTCGCTAATTGTACCGGAGGTAACCGCCTGACGTGACTTGCGTGGGTCAGGAGCGGCGGAAGCGGCGCCATCCGGTGGTGACTCCAGCAGCAGCGATGACTTTGAGAATGTCTCCGGGCAGGAAGGGCAGGACAGAGAGCGTTAGGATGGCCGCGAAAGTATGGGGCTGAAGGACCGCGAACCAGGCAGCTCCGGAGAGAAGGATGACCGCATCGCCGGTGGCGGCGGCAAGCAGGGCGGAGACAAACGCGCCGGAGGTGAGGCGGCGGCTGAGCCAGGAGGTAAGCGCGGCGGCGAACGGATAGGAAAGGAGATAACCGCCGGTGGGGCCGAGGAGTTGGAGCATTCCGCCAGGGCCGTGGGGCGCGAAGACGGGCAGGCCGAGGGCGCCTTCGACGAGATAGACAACCAGGGCACCAGCCGCGGCGCCGGGTGAGAGCAGAAGTCCGAGGAGCAGGACGGCGAAGGGCTGCAGCGTGATGGGAACCGGAGTGAACAAGAGCGGGATGGACAGATGCGCACAAATCGCGACGAAGAGCGAGCCGAGGACGATGGCCAACGTGTTGCGGAGAAGAGCGGACTGCGTGCGGGGCAGAGCGGGCGTCGCGGCAGAGGCGTTCATAGGGACAGGGTACAGGAAGCAGGGAGGAGGGAGCGGCTAGAGGTTTTCGTCGTGGGGTTCATGCTGCGAGCGCGCCGCCTCGCGCTGCCGGCGGATGTGCCGGACAACGGCCAGAGCGGCCCAGATCAGCGCCATCGTACTGAGGAGGAGGACGCCGTACAGAACTTGCACGGGGAGAGGATACCAAAGGGAGGCACGGACGGGGTGAGCGGAGTGTGCAGAAAACGGGACTACGCGAGAAGCACGAGGGCGAGAGAAGGGGCGAGGAGATGGCCGAGGAAGGGCAGACTCATCCAGACCGGCGAGGGGCTAAGGGACTCGCCGAGGGCGGCGATGGGGATGAAGGCAAAGGTCCAGACGATGACGGCGCGGGAGAGATACCAGGGGAGGGAAGAAAACTTAGAAGTGTTGGGGCGTGCTGAGGCAAGCAGGAGGAGGCAGCCTGGGATGAGCAGGACCTGGTTGTAGATCATGGCCCAGATGACGGGCGTAAGGCAGAGGGTCATGGCAAGGACCAGGGCGATGGCGCGGCAGAATTCGACGGATTCGGGGGAGCAACGGCGCACCCGCCAAAGACGCCGCAGAGCAGCGACGAGGATGGCCGCGGTGACCAGGGTGCCGATCCAGCGGCCGGTGTAGAGGTCGAGGGGCGGGACGTTGCCGTGGGAGCGGTACTGACGCAGCGTGGCCAGCCATTGCGGGAACCAGCCGGGGAGGAGCCATTCGCCGCAGAGGAGGAAAAGCAACTCGGTGGCGGCGAATGCCAGGGGGAAGGTCCAGCGGCGTCGGAGCGCGCTCCAGAGAAGGAGCCACACGACCAGGGGCAGGACAAGCTGGGGTTTGAAGGTGGCGAGGGCGAGCAGGATTCCCGCGGGGATTGGGTGATTGCGGCTGAGCAGCCAGCAGGCGGGCAGAATCAGAACGGCGACAAGGAGTGTGGGCTGCTGCATCCGCAGGCCAAGGACGACCGGCCAGCTGCAGAGGCAGAGCAGGGCGATCGCGATGGCGCGGCTGGGGCTCACGCGCCAGTGCACGAATTGAAGGCAGAGGAGGAAGCTGGCGAAGAGAGCGGGAGTGAGGACGAGGAGAAAGAGCAGGCGCAGCGTCGTCCAGGACAGGCTGGCAAACGGGGCGAGCAGGACGGCGAGGAGGATGGGGTAGTCGAAACCCTGACCGGGATCGTGACCCGCGACGGCCTGGATCTGGCGCTTCATTTCCGGGGTGTAGGGGCTGACGCCGTGAAGCGCCGCGCGGGTGGCGAACTGGCGGCCGATGAGGTCGTTGTGGATCGGAGTGTGTTGCTGATTGAAGAAGTGGAGATAGCCAGGAGTGGAAACGACGAGGAGGAGAAGAAGGGCCGCCGACATCGGCCAGCGGAGGGATATGGTTGTGCGGTTCGTGGTGGAGGTTTCGGGTTGGGCCAGCGCGATCATCTTCGTACGTTTGGCGTCAGATTAATGGGAAGGATCCGTCACCAGAGATAGCGGAATACTGGACTCGGTTTGCTGCGCACGGAGAGGCTCAATCGCAATCCATGTCAGTGTGGCGGTGATGACGACGGGAAGAATCAGATTCAGGAAAGGCATGCCGTCCCAGAGATCGGAGGGCCCGAAGACATATTCGCCGCAGACCGCGATCACGACGAGGGCATAGCGGAAAGCAATGAGGGTTATGGAGACCTTCCTGGCGAGCCGGACGCCAAGTCCGGTGGGTTGAGAGAAGATCAGGACGATACATGCGGGGAAGAGGAGAACGTCGTTGTAGATCATGGGAGCATCGGTCGGCGACAGCACGAGCGCGAGACCGAGGGCGAGGCTGAGGGCGCAGGCAAACTCCTGGGATGGATAAGGGCAATGGCGGAAGCGCCAGAGGAGAACGGCAGTGACGGTTGCGAGCAGCAGGGTGAGGATCAGGCCCGGCCAGTGTCCGAAGGCCAACTCGAGGGGCGGTACGGTGGCGTCGGAATAGGCGCGGAGGGATGCGGTCCAATGGGGGAACCAGCCGGGAACGATGCGCTCGGAGGCGAACAGCAGGAGCGCCGTTGAAGCGGCCAGAGACAACAGGAAACGCCATCGGCGATGCAGAAGAGACCAGAAAACGAGGAAAGCAAGCAGAGGAAACACCAACTGCGGCTTGATCAGGGTGAGGGACAGCAGCGCGCCGGGAACGATCTGGTGCCCGCGCGTGAGCGCATACCAGGCGATGAAGACGCAGATGGCAACGATCAGCGTGGGCTGCTGGAGTCGCAGGCTCCAGATCGATGGCCAGCTGAAGAAGGCCAGTAACAGAATCGTCAGTGTCTGGCCAGGTGCTCTGGTAATCGGTAGCGAAAGGAGACAAAGCCAAAAGCTGCCGAAGAGGAGAGGACAGGCGAGGGCGAGAAAAATGAGTCTTGCGACCGGCCAGGAGAAGTGTGCGAGCGGCGCAAGGAGAACCACGATGGGGGCCGGATAGTAAAAGGCCTGAGGACGGGCATGATCCTCGGGCGTCAGGGGCCGCCCGTAATAAGCAGTCTGGATCTGGCGCAGAACTGCGGCGGACCAGGGATCTTTGCCGGCGAGCGCTGCGCGGGTTCCGACCCATCTTCCGATGAGGTCATTGTGAGTGGCAGGCATACGCCCATCGAGGACGTGTAAATGAAGCAAGGATGGGACCAGAGCGGCGACCAGCAGGCAGGCGACGGCGAGGCGGCGCCGCGAAAACCCAGCAGCATGCACAGGGGGGCCATCAAGTTCTAGCTGCGTTGCCATTGGCTGGTGGGAGTATACGAGCCGGCAGGAGACGCCGGTATAACTCGTCTGTGGCATGGGGCGGCGGGGGATGGAGAAGAGATTTTTCAGGCTTGCGGACGGAGTCTCTCTTCCCGAAATGACACGGCGAGTCGAAGAACAGTACTTTCGGGCTGAAGCCGGAATCAAATCGGTTGACATTGGGACGGCGGGAGCATCAGCTTCTTGCTGTGGGGTGAACCTGGCGTGCGGCCGGTGGTTTTTTGGGGCGCCGGCGACGGCAGCGGTTGCGACACGAGGTTCTTCGTCGGTGTGGAGTGAATCTGGCGTGCGCCTTGCGGTTTGCGGCGGAATCCGAGGAGATTTTTCTGAACCGGAGAGAGCCGCATCGGACGATTGGCTGCCCCGATTTGTTACTCCGGATCAGCGTGCCCTAAACGTTGTATCCGGCCACAGCTGATGCACCGCTAGCATGATGGGCATGGCAACCGCGCTGGCACAAATGGAGGCACCGGAGCAAGCCCGTGCACGATGGGCCCGGCGTGTTGCGATGCTGCTGGTGCTGGGCTGAATGGTGGCAGCGCCGTTTGTGCAGTTAAGGGAAGTTGACCCTATCGTGCGGGCGGAGTGGACGGATCTGTATCCGCAATGGCTGGGTGCGCAGGCGGTGTTGCGGGGAACGAACCCGTACACCCCGGCCATGACCCAGGAGATTCAGCGAGGATTTTATGGACACGTGCTGAAACCCGACGAACAGTGGGATCAACAGCCGTTTGTCTATCCGGCGCATGTGGCGTTTTTGATTGCACCCCTGACCATGCTGCCGTGGTGGCTGACGCGGCTGGTGACGACGCTGCTGGCCCCGGTAATGGTCGTCTTGACTGCCTGGATGTGGATGAGGATTTGCGGCGTGAAACTGGACCGGGTCCGAACGGGAATCCTGTTGTTTCTGATTTTGACCAGCTGGCCGTCGATCTGGGCAATCCGGCAACTGCAGCCGACCATTTTGGTGGCCGGCCTGATAGCAGGTTCGGTGCTGTTATTCGCGCGCAGGCGCGATGGATGGGCCGGAATTCTGCTGGCGCTGGCGACGGTGAAGCCCAACCTGGCGGCATTGTTGTGCGTGTGGTTGGTGATTCAGGCGGTCGAGCAGCGGCGGTGGCGATTCCTCATGGTCTTCCTGTCGTCAACCCTGGTTTTGTTGCTGGCGGCAGATGCGGTTCTGCCGGGCTGGATCCCTTCATGGATTCGCGCCTCGATTGCCTGCTCCCACCAGCCGCACAAGACCTCGCAGGTGGTGATGATCTTCGGACATGAGATGGGGGTCGCCGTGACGCTGATGTTGCTGGCGGCTTTGTGCTGCCGGCTGTGGAAGATCGGGGCTGCGGCAGGCGAAACTGCGCAGTTTGGTCAAGCCGTCAGCCTGATTCTTGCCGCCACCGTGTGCCTGATGCCGCCCAGCAACGGGTGGATGCTCTACAACGACCTCCTGCTTATTCCAGGTATCCTTGTGCTGCTGCCCGCGCGGCCGACGCGTCCCCTCGAGCAGGTGCTGCGCGGGCTGACCGTGCTTTCTATGGTATCTATGGTGGCGATCGCCCCGATCACGGCAGCCATCAGCCTGTTCGTGGGATACGTTCCGTTCCTTGCGATCCTCCCGTTCCTGAATGTGCTGCTGCCGGTTGCGGTGCTGGCGATGCTGCTGTTCCCGGCGGAGGCGGCTGACGCTGCTGGCTGGAACTGGCTGGCGCCGGCCTGGTAGTTCCGGGCGCCTGGCTGGGCTGCGCGTTGCAGGCCTTTCGGGACCCGATCCACGATTGTCGCAGGCGGTAGTTCCCGGTACACTGAAGATTCGGCGTGTGGGCCGCAAGGCGCCTGCGTCTGAGGCTGAACAGGGACACGGGCCGGTGGTCACGAGCCAGGAGTCCCGAGGGCCGCGAATTTCGACGACGTCCTCTCAAGCGGGAATCGTCTTTTGGAGAAGACATGGCACAGGTTTGCGATATTTGCGGCAAGGGTCCGCAGTTTGGGAACAATATTTCGCACGCGCACAACATCACGAAGCGGCGCTGGAATGTGAATCTGCACCCGGTGAAGGCGAAGGTGAGCGGCGGCGCGAAGCGGCTGCGGGTGTGCAGCAGCTGCCTGAAGGCCGGCAAGGTACAGAAGGCCTAAGAGCAGCCGGGAGCGTTCAGCGTTCAGCGTTATGGGACCGAACGTCGCTGGCGGGTTGCCTCTGGAGCGAGGCCTACTGAAGCTGCTGCAGGCATCACGATGAGGGGTGGATGATGCCGCTTGCTGGTGTCGCCGTAATGGCAGTGCGGAGGGCGGCGTCGGGGGCAGAGGGGTCGAAGCGGACCTGATCGTCGCCGGTGCGAATCACGCCTAATTTCTTCCAGAGTGCGTCGAGGTCGATGGTGACCGGCGCGTTGGCCATGCGCTTGTACTGCTCTTCGAGCACGTGGGTGCCGGTNNCCGCCCCAGTAGGTGCGGCCCCAGGTGACGGTGTTATCGAGGCCCTGGTCGGACTCCTGGTTGCTGGGCTGGGGATTGCCTTTGGGCATGTCGCGGACCATGTCGGCCCAGATTTTTTCCGGCGTCAGGAATCCGGCCTGCACGCGCGCGACGGGCTCGACGTAGACGGCGAGGCCCTCTTCGAGCCAGTGGTGGTTATCGTCCTGCGAGGGGAGGCCGGTGTGGGTGAGCTCGTGGGTCATCATCCAGTCGTCGGCGAGATCGGCGACGGTGGAGCGCTGGCCGATGGCGATGCGGGTGAAGGCGGGCCAGCCGCCGACTCCGCCCCAGGTGGTGCCGTGGAAGACGCCGTGACGGTCAGGCGCGGGGACGATGAGGATGCGATCGCGCGGGACGGGGAAGCGGCCNNGGGGAGCGCCACGGGGGAGTGTGGTGATCGGGGTTCTGATTCTGGGAAGCGGCGCGGGTGAGGAGGAGCAGGACGCCGGTGAGACCCATGCAGAGGAACGCGAGGGAGCTTCGATTGCGCTTCATGTGCGGATGCCGCCTCTCATGGTTGCACGATCGATCCTGATGTTCCCGGTTTTGTGACCTGTTGGCGAGATCTGTTGCTGAAGCTTCGCGCATCGCGTCAACATCCACCGGTGCTTCATTCGCGTTTGATTCCCATTTGAAGAAAAGGCCATCCCGCAGCGGTTCAAGCCGGCGGTGGTCCGGACACGGCTGAAGGGCCTGCGGGGAGGGCGCATTCCCGAAACGGGTCGGCAAATGCCGGGGTCGGTACTTTTGGCAGACGGGCCAGATGATTTCGTTTGACAATCGGCTGGCGAAGGCATCGACTTCTTGCTGTGGGGTGAACCTGGCGTTCCACGAGGTGTGTGGCTGGTCGCGATGGTCTCGCCAGGGATTATTCGCCAGGNNTTTTGTCGAAGTCGAGGGCGGCGGAGTTGATGCAGTAACGGAGGCCTGTGGGTTTGGGTCCGTCGGGGAAGACGTGGCCGAGGTGGGCCCCACAGCGGGCGCAGGTGACTTCGATTCGACTCATGCCGTGGGCATTGTCTTCGTGCGTATTGACGGCGGTGGAGTTGATGGGGATGGTGAAGCTTGGCCAGCCGCTGCCGGAGTCGAATTTAGTGTCGGAGGAGAAGAGATCGGCGCCGCAGGCGACGCAGCGGTACATGCCGGTGTCGTGGTTGAAGGTGAGCTTGCCGGTGAAAGGCGCTTCAGTGCCCTTCTGGCGGACGATGTAGTACTGCTCGGGGGTGAGCTGGGCACGCCAGTCGGCGTCGGATTTCTCGATTTTGTCGGGAGTGGTTGTGGTCTTTGCGTCGGACATTGGGGATCTCTCCTGGGGATGAGATTCAGAATGCACGCTTTGCGACTCGCGGATCAAGTCTCATGTGAGGCAAAAGTCAGGTAGTCATGCTGAGGAGGACATCGCAGGGGGCTGGTCGGTTTTTGGGCGACGGTCTGCGAGTTGGGCTTGCGGCGGAGTCTCTCTTCCCGAAATGACACGGCGAGGTCGAAAGGCAGTACTTTCGGGCTGAAGGCGCAGGCAATTCGGTTGACGCCTGGCCGGCGGGAGTATCAGCTTCTTGCTGTGGGGTGAACCTGGCGTGCGGCCGGCGGTTTTTTGGGGCAGTGTGGGAGCGGCCGGCGATGGCAGCGATTGCGACACCAGTTCCTTCGTCGCTGTGAAGTGAATCTGGCGTGCGCCTTGCGGGTTTTTCGGGCGGGATCCGAGGAGCTGTTTTCTGGGCTGCGGACGGAGTCCCTCTTCCCGAAATGACACGGCGAGTCGAAGCACAGTACTTTCGGATGGAAGCCGGAATCAAATCGGTTGACGTTCAGGCAGCGGGAGTATCAGCTTCTTGCTGTGGGGTGAACCTGGCATGCGGCCGGCGGGTTGTTCGGGCGGTTTGGGGGCGGCTGGGTAAGGCAGCGGTTGCGACACAATGTCCTTCGTCGCTGCGCTCCCCCAGGATGTGCCCAGGGCCCTTCGCTGGGCTCCCAGGATGTGCCCAAAGCCCTTCGCTGCGCTCCCCAGGATGTGCCCGAGGCCCTTTGCCGCGCTCCCCGGGACTACAAAGCTAAATCAGGAGCGTGGTTCCAGGGCCATGGCGAAGAAAGGGGAGGGCGCGCCATGGAACCGTGGCGGTGCCGGGGCGGAGTTCGGTGGCAGGAGGATCACTGGACAACTGCAATCAGCTCGATTTCGACGAGGGCGTCTTTGGGGAGGCTGGCGACTTCGACGGTGGAGCGGGCCGGCGGGGTGATTCCTTCGGGAGCGAGGTATTCGCGGTAAATGGCGTTCATGGCGGCGAAGTCATTCATATCTTTCAGGAAGACGACGGTCTTGATGACATGCGCGAGATCGGTGCCGGCGGCGGCGAGGATGGCTTTGAGGTTTTCGAGTACACGCGTGGTCTGTTCGGCGATGGCGCCGGGGACGAGCTGCCCAGTGGCGGGATCGAGGGCGATCTGGCCGGAGGTGTAGAGCAGGTCGCCGAAACGGATGGCCTGCGAGTAGGGACCAATAGCGGCTGGGGCATGCTGCGTGGAGACGGCGGTTTTGTGCGAATCGTTCATGGCTCGATTGTGCCGGGGCGGGGAGGCCGGTGGCAAGGATGGTACGGGAGGAGCGAAGGGAGAATGGGGATGACACTTTCGATGGAGTCCTGCGTTGACCTCACAAGGTAAAATAAAGTCACACCATCGATGAAGACTGCAGTGATTCGTCCCCTGTTAGCCCTGGCTTGTGCGTTGAGCGCGGCGACCGTTCTGTCTGCCCAGACTGCGACAAGCACCCAGAGTGCGCCCGCGGCGGCGCCTGCGCAGAGCCAGGACGCTCCTGCCACAGCGCCGATTCAAAACCAGAATGCGCCAGCGTTGCCGGCGGCAAACCAAAATCAAAGCGCGCCCGGACAGCCCGCAGCGAACGGGCAAAACCCGCAGCCGAGTGGCGATCAGGATAAGCAGTACACGATCACTGTGCCCGTGAACGAGGTATATCTGGAGTTCGCGGTGACCGACAAGCACGGCCACTTCATCAGGGACCTGCAGCAGAGTCAGTTTGCACTGCTGGACGACCGCAAAGCACCGGCCCAGGTATACAGCTTTACGCAGCAGACGAATCTGCCGCTGCGGGTAGGGATTCTGATCGATACGAGCACGTCGATCCGGCAGAGGTTTCAGTTCGAGCAGCAGGCGGCGACGGCATTTTTGCTGCAGATTCTGCGGCCGCAATCGGACAAGGCGTTTATCGAAGGGTTCGATGTGACGCCGGACTACAAGCAGGACTGGACCAACAACGTGGATGCGCTGACGGCGGGGATTCAGGGGCTGCGGTCGGGCGGCGGCACCGCACTGTATGACGCGGTGTACAGCGCGTGCCGCGACAAGCTGCTGACCTCACGCGGGCAGGAGCCGGTACGCAAGGCAATTGTGCTGGTGAGCGACGGGGACGACAACCAGAGCCATGCGTATCTGGAAGACGCGATCAAGGAGTGCCAGCGCGCGGAGACGATCATTTACGCGATCAGCACCGATGTGAGCCCGACTCGCGATCGCGGCGACGAGGTACTGGACAAGATGGCGATCGCGACGGGGGGCAAGGCGTTCTTCCCGCCGCGGATTGAAGACATGGCCAACAGTTTCGGCGAGATTCAGGAAGAGCTGCGGAGCCAGTACGCGTTGGTGTACAAGCCGGCGGACTTTAACGCGAATGGGGCGTTTCGACCTATCTATTTATATTGCCTGGACCGGCGGTTTACGGTGCGCGTGCGTGAGGGGTACTTCGCTCCGAAGGGGTAGGCAGCTAAAAAGCGGCCGGCGCAGAGCCGGTTAGCTGAGAACCGGTCGGCTAAAAGCGGTCAGCGGAAGTCCGGCTGGAGTGGCTCTGGCACCGGGTGCGGCTGGGAACGCATAATCTCCCCATATGAGATGGACAAGGTGGTCCACGGGTTGGGGCGGCGTTATGCTCGCGCTGCTCGTTGGTGGAGTGACTCGCGCGTGGGCGGCTGAGCCGGATGCGAACGCAAATCGCACGCCGATTCTGATGGAGCTGTTTACGTCGGAGGGATGCTCGAGCTGTCCGCCGATCGACANNCTGCTGAGCGAGCATGTGGACTACTGGGATCACGACGGGTGGAAAGATCCTTTTTCGTCGGCGCTGTTGACGGAGAGGCAGAGCGAATACGCGCGCACGCTGGGGCTGAGCCAGGTGTATACGCCGCAGGTGATTGTGGATGGCGATATCGAGGTGCATCCGTGGAAAACCGATGAGGTGAAGTCGAATCTGGACAAGGCGGCGCTGGCGCAGACGATGCCGGTGCGGATCGACGGAGTGGCGGTGGCGGGCGAAGAGCTGACCGGGAAGGTGGAGGCGGATGGGAGGGGCGGCAAACACGGCGATGTGTTTGTGGCGGTAGCGCTGGAGAAGGCGGAGACCGATGTTCTGGCCGGGGAGAACAACGGCAAGAAGCTCACGAACGTGGCGGTGGTGAAGGAGCTGGTGAAGATCGGGAAGGTGGAGAAGGGAAAGGCGTTCGATCAGGACTTCAGGGTGAAGGTGTGGCCGGGGGCAGATGCGGGGAATCTGCGGGTGGTGGCGTTTGTGCAGGAGCCGGGGCCGGGGAAGGTGCTGGGGGCGGCGGTGACGAAGGAGATTGGGAAGGGGCCGTGATCGCGGCTGAAGTGGATGGCGGATGGGAGACACGGTTTCGCGATACTTCCGTATGGCCGACAAACCATCCAGAACGATGTCAATGAGCGCATCGGCCTGAATGCGTCAACTGACAGTTACGACCCGGTCCTGGGCAGATTGGCGAGCGGGCCGATAGGTGGGACCACTTCATACACGATCGCCATCTTTGGAATGGGTTTTTGCTCGGGGTTAGGTTCGGATTGTCGGCCTCATCTCCCCATCCAGCTCCTTGCCGAGCCGTACCACCAGCGGCAGCAATTCCTTTACGTCCTGAAGCGTGGTTCGGAAATTCACAATGCAGGCCCGTAACGCATACTTGCCACCAATAATGGCATTTGAAAGGTAAGCCTCGCCGCCCCGTTGCAGACGCGTCAGCAGTTCGCGATTCAGATCGTTCAAATAGTTCGCAACGTTGCTGTCCATCCGATCCAGATCGAGCGGGACATAGCGGAAAGTCGTGATACTCAGTCCCTGGCTCAGCGCCTCCAGTTCCGGGTTCTCGGCAACGCACTCGTACATCGCGCGCGAGTGACGTATGTCGTCGGAGATCATCTGCGCGTAGCCGTCGCGCCCCACCTGCTGCAGCGCGAGCCAAACCTTCAGGGCCCGGAATCCTCGCGAATTCTGCGGGCCGAGATCAAAGTAGTTGATCGCTTCGACGCCGAAATGATAGTAAGGCGGATGGTAGGCAAATGCGCCACGGAGACTCGAAACATCGCGCACCAGAGCGCATCCGGCTTCGAGCGGTGCATAAAGCCACTTGTGCGGATCGACTGCGATCGAATCGGCTTCGCTCAGGCCCACGAACAAAGCTGCAGAATCGGGCGCGACGGCAGCCAGGGCACCGTAGGCGCCGTCGATATGAAGCCACAAATCGAATTCGCGACAGAGGGCGGCAAGCCGGCCCAGCGGATCAACGGCTCCGGTGCTGACGGTGCCAGCGTTGGCAATGACGAGAAATGGCTTTTCGCCGGTCTCAATGTCCTCGAGAATGCGGGCACGCAGCACCTCAATGTCCATTCGGAATTCCTCGTCGGCGGGGATCCAGCGGATGGAGTCGGTGCCGAGCCCTGAAATATCAGCCGCTTTCTGAATCCATGTGTGGGTCTCCGACGAGCAGTAGGCGCGAAGCCGTGCGCCGCCCACACCCCTCGTGCGAATGTCAGATCCGGCCTTCGCTGCGCGGGCCGCGAGGAAGCACACCATATTGGCCATGTTGCCGCCGCTCACGAAGAGTCCCCCGCAGTCCGTGGGATAGCCGAGCATCTCTGCAATCCAGCGCACGGTTTGCGCCTCGATCTCGCTCGCCATGGGCGAGAGAAACCATGCTCCGCAGTTGGCGTTCACCGCCGATGCCAGAAAGTCACCCAATATGCCGATCGGAGCCGGTGACGAGGTGACGTAGCCCCAGAATCTCGGGTGCCCGTTGAAAAGCGAATGATCGAAGAGCAGAGTGGCGGCGCGATCGAGTAGATCGGTTGTGGGTGCACCCTCGTGAGGCAGCGGACGCGCGGCATCCATGGCCTCGCGAATGGCGGATGGCGATTCGCCCCGCGTAATCGGCGATGCAGGGAGCAATTCCAGAAACTCGGCAACACGGTCCACGAGCCCATGTCCGGCGCGGCGGAATTCATCCGGCGAGATGGCCACGGGAGAGATACGGCTTATGACGGCATTAGCTTGTGGCATGAGCGGCCTCCCGCAAAAGCTTCTAAAAGAGCGCCAGGGCCCCGGATTCTCAATTGTCCGCGAATCGCCAGAGCGCAAATGAACCGCGGCCGGAACGCATTTTCCTTATCCGCGAAATTCGTCGTGAGCGGCTGCGTCACGACTGTACAATTACGTGCATTCGAGGGTCAAGACAATGAGTAAGTTCAACAACATCACAGAAACTGTGGGCAATACTCCGGTGGTAAGGATCAATCGGCTGGCCCCCCCGGACGTGAACCTCTATGTGAAAGTCGAGGCGTTCAACCCGCTGGGCTCGGTGAAGGACCGGCTCGCCCTGGGCGTAATTGAAGAGGCAGAGCGCACCGGGAAGCTGAAGCCGGGCCAGACCGTGGTGGAGGCGACCAGCGGCAACACCGGTATTGGGCTGGCGATGGTCTGCGCGGCGAAGGGTTATCCGCTGGTAGTGACAATGGCGGAGACCTTCAGCATCGAGCGCCGAAGGCTCATGCGGTTCCTGGGCGCCAGGGTGGTCATCACGCCAGCAGCGGCGCGGGCGGTGGGCATGGTGAAGAAGACCATTGACCTCGCCGAGAAACATGGATGGTATTACACGCGGCAGTTCGAAAACGAAGCGAATGCCGACATCCACTCGCATACTACGGCGCAGGAGATTCTGCGGGATTTCAAGGACGAGCAGCTGGACTATTGGGTAACAGGATTTGGAACCGGGGGCACGCTGAAGGGCGTGGCGCGCGTGCTGGCGAATGAACGGCCGGAAACGAAGATCGTAGTCTGCGAGCCGGACGATGCGCCGATGCTTTCGAGCGGGATTGAGCAGGAGCGGAACGAGGACGGATCGGCGAGTGCTCCCCACCCGAGTTGGAAGCCGCATCCGATGCAGGGCTGGAGCCCGGATTTTGTCGCAAAACTCGCAGGCGAGGCGATTGCATCGAACGCGATCAGCCAGGTTCTGCGGATCACCAACGCAGATGCGATGCGCTGCAGCAAGGATCTGGCGAAGAAGGAAGGCATCTTTGTCGGCATTACCTCTGGGGGGACGTTCGCGGGGGCGCTGCAGGTGGCGGCCCAGGCACACAAAGGAGCGACCATTCTCTGCATGTTGCCGGATACGGGCGAGCGCTACCTGAGCACTCCGTTGTTTGCGGACGTATCGCCCGACATGAACGACGAGGAGTGGGAGATCGCGCGTTCCACGCCCGGGTGCATCCTCGAACCACCAAAGTAGTCTCGAACGTGGCCGGATAACCGGGCCATCCGGACATTTTTCCAGTCTGACAAAACTCTAAAATTCCGGGTGCCAGGCGATCTCTTTCAACGCATAATCGCCAATGCACTCATCGACCGCATTATGGGCGTAACACCGACAACACGGAATTCTCACGACCTGAAACGTCCGGATGGCCGACGATGCGGCGACAATTCACGACCCCATGAGATTTCAGTTCGCAAAACGCCTGAAGGAAGCCGGATTTCCGCAAGACGCGGTATACGGAACCTTCTTTTTCAATGGTATGGGCAATCTGATTTTCATTGACGAGAATTTGGAAGGCTCGACGTGGGCGACGTATGCCCGCTGTCCCACGCTCAATGAACTTATCAAGGCGTGTGGGAATAGAGAATTAGAGTTTCGGGTGCGGAATGACTACTCTTGCGTGAGAACAAATGCCATCAGCAACGAGGATGGGGTGCCACTATGGTTTGAAGGAGCCACTCCCGATGAAGCCCTAGGCGAGCTCTGGATCGCACTCTACGCCTCGACTTTGCGCGGTAACGGTCGCTGACCAAAGCTCAGATTGTTGCCGTAAAACCGGCAATACGGAATGTATGG
>PMAM01000381.1 GCA_003152595.1 Acidobacterium sp. | reverse complement strand
GACGGCTGGAAGTTCGGTACCTCCCTGCCCATCGAGCACGAGTCCGGCGACCGCATCACCTTCAAACCCATCTCCTTCGATCTCCTCGTCGACTCGCCTGTGATTGAGGGCCAGTACTATCGGGTCGTCGACCTCACGCCNNGCCGCACTCGCCATTCCGCCCGCCATCCAGAAAGGGCTCACGAACGTCGTCGCCGAATCCGGCGTCCTCTTCGGCGCGCGCCACTACCGCGACTACCACTTCCTGCTCGCCCTCAGCGACCACGTCGCGCACTTCGGACTCGAACACCACGAGTCCAATGACAGCCGCCTTCCCGAGCGCGTCTTCCTCGAACCCGGTGGCGCCTTCACGGTAGGCTCGCTGCTGCCCCACGAGTTCGTCCACTCCTGGAACGGCAAGTTCCGCCGCCCCGCCGACCTCACCACTCCCGACTTCGAAAAGCCCATGGAAACCGACCTGCTCTGGGGCTACGAAGGCCTTACCGACTACCTCGGGCCCATGCTCGCCGCGCGTTCCGGCCTCTGGACCCCGGAGCAGTACCGCGAGTTCCTCGCCTCCATCGCCGCCTCGCTGGGCCCCGGCCGTCCCGGCCGCACCTGGCGTCCCCTGCTCGACACCGCCTCCGGCGAGCCCATGGGCGGACCCGGCGGCGGCCTGCGCGGCTGGACGAACTGGCGCCGCGGCGTCGACTACTACGACGAGGGCGATCTGCTGTGGCTCGAAGTCGCGACCATCATCCACCAGGTCACGCACGGCCAGAAGTCCATTGACGACTTCTGCCACATCTACCACGGCGGCCCCAACAACGGGCCCGAGGTGAAGACCTGGACCTTCGATCAACTGGTCGCCACGCTCAACTCCGTCGCGCCCTACGACTGGGCCGGCTTCCTCCACCAGCGCCTCGACTCCAAATCGCCTGACACTCCCACTGGCGGCATGGAGAACGGCGGCTGGAAGCTCATCTATAACGCCGAGCCCATCGGTCTGCCCGGACGCCGCGGCGGCGCCGGCGACGCCTACTCCATCGGCCTCCAGCTCAGCCCGGAAGGCATGGTCACCGACTCCATCGTCGGCAGCCCGGCGTACGACGCCGGCATCAGCTCAGCGATGAAGGTGATCGGCGTCGACGGTCGCCTTTACACCCACGATCTGCTCGAGGACGCGATCAAAGCGTCGAAGGATTCCTCCCAGCCGATCACCCTGACCTATGTCGACGACGACTACATCCACACGGCGAGCATCGACTACCACGGGGGGATCCGCTATCCACACCTCACGCGGGACGACTCCAAACCGGACTACCTCGACGAGCTGATCAAACCGCACGCCGGAGGTCTGTAGCGAATTGGGACACCAGCGGCAGGATGCTCGGTGCTTGTCAAAACACCTGTGACCACCATCACAGCCTTGCTTTCTGCCTTCTGGCATCCTCAATTCATTCGTAGTTGTACAAACATAAGGGGCTGCCTCTCCTGATCTGGGGACGGGAATGTTGGCGGCCCCTTTCGTTTGTCCTGCGGAATCCCAACGACCCTCCACTGACATTGGTACAGCAGCCTCGACGCATCTACTTTGATCGCGTCGGGGCGGGCTTCAAGCTGCCGTGTTTCCGGCGACGGCAGCGGAGCGCGGCATGGCGGCCGCCAGCATCAGCACCGTTCCGCAGAACATTAGCGTGTCCATCGGGTAGTTGACGCCGAGGTCGAGGCTGGCGCGCTCGACGATGCCCAGCGGTAGATAGACGGCGACGATCCCAAAGAGGACGATCGCACCGATCGCTGTCGCGGCGGCGCGGGGCTTCCAGCCAATGAGCAGCAGCGGGCCGGCGACGGCGTAGACCGCGGCGGTGAGGTACGTCACGAGGACGTGGCCGTGAATCCACGCGGGCGGGACGAGTTCGAGCGGGATGCCGGGAGCGTGGTCGGCGTGGAGGAACTGCTCGACGCTGTAGTAGAGGATGGGGATGGCGACGAAGCAGCGCGCGATGATGCCGAGGATGCGCGCGCCGCGCTGGTTCTGCGGAGTGAGGCTGACGGCAAGCCCCAGCGGACCGCCGCTGAAGGCCAGTTCGCGGAGCATGAGCGCGGTGGCGAAGCGGTTGGTGGGCTGATGGGTCCAGGCCGGGGCGTCCATGAGCACGACGAAGAGGAAGAACAGGAGGGCGAGCAGGCTGGCGGCGAGGCGCGTCTGGATGCCGGTGACGAGGCTGAGCGCGGCGGCGATCAGGCAGGCGCCGACGAAGTACGCCCAGAAGATGTGCCAGGGGATCCAGGCGGGGACGATCGAGGCGATGATGCGCGTGAGCATGAAGTGCTCGGTGCCGAAGGCTGCGATGGGGACGGCGTAGAAGAGGGGTCCGAAGAGGATGAGCTTGTCGAGGGCTGGGGCGCGGAGCCAGCGGCCGCGGAGGGCCAGGACGACCAGACCGAGGGCGAGGACGGCTCCGGCGACGGCGTCGGACGCCAGGACCGGGCGGGGGAGGACGACGAGGAGCAGGAGGGGGGATGCGTGGAGTGCGCCGGGCATGTCCTGCGCACTATAGCAGCCGGATGCTCGCAGCGACATAGCCGGAGGACGGGGTTGCGGGGGTGCCGGGCATAGCCGGAACACCAGCCGGTTGCTGGTCCCCGGTTGCTCGAAGTGTGCATTGGCGATAATGCGCTCGTCGAAGTCGGACTCGATATGATCAAAGGATCGCGCCACCCAGGATTCAAGGCGAGCCCGCTTGGATCACTGAGGTGGGACATCGGTCCGCCTAAAAACCGAGAAGGAGGAGTGCATGAGGGACACAGAATATGCGCGGGAACTGCGCGAACCGGGAGTGATGAAATGGCCATCCAGCGGCTCGGAGGCTCGAATTGAAAAACTGCTGATCAAGGAAACAGGCGAAGAAGAAATTCGCTTTTCATGGTGGAAGGACGGCAAGTTGGCCATCCGCCCTTTGGATCTTTCGGAGCACGACTTGATTACACTTTTCAGTGATGCGCTTGCAAAAGAGGTTTTCTCGGAGGACTTCAAGTCCAAACTCAAATCCATGCTCTGAGATGTTCCAAGTCTACTTTGCTTGAGTTGCCACACCTGTATTGAACTCAGATGATCAAGCTCAACATATCGAGCCTAATACCACGGCGGCTGGCCATATACCTGCTAGGCATCATTCCGGGCGCGCTGTTTCATTTGAGCGTCGCCTTCGGCGATCCGGACCTCGCCCGCCACATGATTGAGCGCGCGAAGCAGGCCTATCCGTTTGAGCCGTATGCTCTTTTTATCCTGCTCGTACTCTCTTGCCTAGTCGTCGGCCAGACCTTCTTTTTGTTGTCGTGGTTCGCGGACATCTTTCTAAGCATCCTCTACCAGCTGAAGCGATATTTTGTACGCACCACGTTCGCATCCTGGTGGATGTATAAGTGGTTCGGGAAACTGCAGGGCATTCCTCCAAAGCGCAATCTTTTCATCCGTTCACTTTCATGGCTAATCTTTCGGGCAAGGACTGACAGGCGGGAATCGCAACGAGCCGTAGTCCTCAGTTGCTGGGACCAGGCCGCAATGCGGTTACTGAAACAGCGGTATGGAATCGACAAGACCGACAGTCACAGGCTATTGCTGCATCATGATTGGGAAGTCTGGTACTCAGTGCTGGGAAAGCCGCCCGCCATGCTTCAGGACGCCGTGATGACCATGCGCACGATCTTCGGCTGCGGCCTTGCGGCATTCTCGGCGCTGTATGTCTCTGCCGGCCTTCGGAACCGCTTTTTCATCACCATCGCGGTCGTGCTCACGGTGTCGGGGTGCTATCAGCTGTTCGATTTGGCGAAATGGCGACAAGATCAAGTGCGGGTCGGCCTCGTTCGCTTGAGGTCTGTTCTAACAGAACTCGCGGAGACCAAGGGAAGCGCCCCGAAGGCCACTGATGAGTCCGACAAGGGGTTTGAAATTGCGATCGATCCAGACACCAAGAAGGATGATTAGAAGTTCTAAGCGGAAGGCTTTTCAGCCTCAGGAACGGCGAAGTATCTTTCCGCTGTATCCGGTCTCAGAGCGCGTCTCCGATTCGTTACGTGTCAGGGGCTATTGAGGCGGTCACTTTTTGGGCTGGTGCAGCACTCGCCATTTATCTGGCTTGGGAAGGTCATTGTCTCCCCTTCTGACACGTTCCCCAAAGATGACATCCCCCGGAAAGCGGCCATGCATCTCCTCCCCCAGGTCGGACTGCGTGTCATTGTGGCCTACCGTTCTTTTGTTACGCCTCGCCCGCCAACCATCTTCATCCTGCTCAATGAATACCTTAGCCATCTGATCCGCCTTTCCCTGAGGGCGATTGTGCACCCGAAGTGGCCGCAAGCTCAAGGGCTAGTTACGAAGGACGGGCCTCGAAGATTCTTGGTTGCCTTCAGGCCAAAGCACTCATCGAGCATGACCTCCGTACCCCCTCTGACCCGCCCCCTAACTCCG